>JAHEHQ010000022.1 GCA_024644505.1 Gammaproteobacteria bacterium | reverse complement strand
ACGATGCCTCACTCATAGAAGGGGCGGAAAGTGTAACTGTGCTTTCACCTATGCATTTACCTACAAAGGATACAAAGTCGGTAAAATGCACAACACTGCATGGAAGAACGCTTGGCGTGCAGCTGGACTTCCGACCGGGAAAGATAGCCTTAAAGGAGTACACAATCTCAAACATACCTGCGGTCGTCGTCTAAGGGCCGCCGGCGTTGGTGAGAAGACCAGGAAGGTGATACTAGGGCATCGCGATGGTGATATTACGACACACTACAGCGCTGCTGAGATTGGTGAGTTACTTGACGCTGTGGAGCGAATTGCAGATCGTGGCACAGTCCAAACTCCTAACCTCACGGTGCTGAAAATGCGGCAGTCCCCACAAAATGCCCACAATGATTTGGAGCAAAAGAAAACGGTTTAGAAATTAACTCATAACCCGTTGATTTTCTTTCTATTTATGGCGCGCCCGGAAGGATTCGAACCTCCGACCCCCTAGTTCGTAGCCAGGTACTCTATCCAACTGAGCTACGGGCGCTGAAACTGACAGAAAAACGCTCTGATTGCTGAATATGGCGGAGAGAGAGGGATTCGAACCCTCGATGGAGCTTCAAACCCCATACTCCCTTAGCAGGGGAGCGCCTTCAGCCGCTCGGCCATCTCTCCAGGATCTCTCTGCCCCACAGGACCCCTGTCAGCAGGCCGCATATTCTAACGCAATTTTTTGCGTAGTTCCGCAAAATTTTTGCCTGTCTCCGGAAGTAAGCGTGTCTTTGATCTCGTGATGCGAAACAGGACTTCCAAGTCAAGCCGTTTACTTGGGGTGTTGCTGGGTCTCTGTAAGTGCCTGATATCGAAGAGAGATGAGCAACAAATTGTCGACAAAATATTTTCCTGGACATCTTTGTTCTTTTCTTGCTTAAAAACAATGCATTAATGAAAGCTGTCAACACGCTTAGTAAACGGCTTGCGTCCAAGTCCCTGTTTCGCACTCGATCTTCGACAACCTATTTGTGCCTCGGCCGCCCTGCGACCTCTGCGACTCCATACTTCCCCGTTGGGAAGCATTCCGTCACAGCGGTCACAATGGCTGGACGCCGCGTTCGGATGCGAGCTTTGCTTCCCCTTTTGCGCGCAAGCGCACGTCGGGTAAGCAGTCTCGCCTCGCGGCTACCGAGGACTAACCGCCTTCGCTTCGCTCTCCATGGCGGTCAGCGGCGGATGCCAAGCGAGGGTTGAAGTCAACGCTACCACCTACTGAAGTAGGTGGCTTGAATTTGGCACTGTAAGTGCCACTCAGGCTAAAGCCAGCTACAAGCCCACCGCCCCAAGGCGGCTGAAGGGCTCGACTGGAAGTCCTACTCAACGTGAAAATCGTCATCTCGATCGCCATGGTTCTCGATATAGTCCTTGATCATCTCGTCCGTTATATTCCCCGTACTACAGGCAAAATAGCCTCGTGCCCACATCCTTTGCCCCCAATACTCCTTCCTTAGCGACGCAAACTCCCTTTGCAATTTGTAGGATGATTTTCCCTTGAGCTTCTGGATCAGCTTACTAACCGATACTTGTGGCGGGACGGAAACCAATATGTGCACATGATCTTTTGCAACCACCCCGGAGTAGATTTCTACCCCCATATCCGAACATACCTGTCGGCATAGTTCACGTAGTCGCTTCCCAACATCATTCTTCAGCACCTTTCTCCGATACTTGGTGCACCACACCAGGTGAATATGGATCTGAAATACCGAATGACTTCCTCTTCTATAATCCTTCATACATCCCAGGATAATGCTTCATGCTGGAAGCTGCCAGCTGAAGCTGGGGGTTTTAACCCTCCCAAATGGGGACAATAAAATTTGGAGAATTCGATGGAGGGGATTATAAAGCGGGGTTGCGGTGAACCCCGCTTGTCAAGACGCCTATTCGTCCACGGCGTCCGGATCGGCCAACTGCTCCTGCCTGATGCGATCGTAAATTTCTTCACGATGAACAGCCACATCACGGGGAGCATTGACACCGATTCGGACCTGATTGCCTTTGACACCGAGCACGGTAACCGTGATCTCGTCGCCAATCATCAGGGTTTCGCCGACACGGCGTGTCAATATCAACATGATCCTATCTCCCTGTCATCTCTCCTACAAGTAGCGGTATGGGCACTGCACATGTGGGCGTTTTCAGGCGCTCAAATGATTACACCGCTGCCAACCAAGCGCTTCACCAACGGATAATACAAGGGAAAGCTATTGTTAATCTTAACAATAGATACGCTTTTACTAAAGGGAACAAAGCTCCTAGCTGAATGGCCCATTTCCATGCAATCACGCTTTAAGAGATCACATTTCAGCCGGCAAGTTCCCGGCGAGATCAAATGCTTCATGTAGGGCGCGAACGCCCAGTTCCAGATACTTCTCATCAATCACTACGGAAATTTTGATCTCCGAGGTGGAGATCATAAGGATGTTGATGCCCTCTTTGGCAAGGGCTTCAAACATGGTGCTCGCAATACCCGAGTGAGAGCGCATTCCCACGCCCACCAGTGAAAGCTTGACGATATTTTCATTGCCTAAAACTTCCCTTGCGCCGAGGATACCGGACGTCTCTTTCAGGATCTCCAGTGCTTGCGGGTAGTCGTTGCGATGGACCGTGAACGTAAAATCGGTGGTGTCGTCCTCGGCGATGTTCTGGATGATCATATCCACTTCTATATTGGCATTGGAAACCGGCCCGAGGATGCTGTAGGCCACACCCGGTTCGTCGGGTACACCCAGTACAGTGAGCTTCGCCTCGTCGCGATTGAATGCAATACCGGATATTTTTGCATCTTCCATACCTTCATCCTCAAAGGTGATCAGGGTGCCCTCGCCCTCTTCAAAACTGGAAAGCACCCTCAAGGGTACATTGTACTTCCCGGCAAATTCCACGGCCCGAATCTGCAGTACCTTCGAGCCCAGGCTGGCCATTTCAAGCATCTCTTCGAAGGTAATCCGGTCAAGCTTACGGGCCTTTGGCTCAACCCGGGGATCGGTCGTGTAGACCCCGTCGACGTCGGTGAATATCTGGCACTCCTGTGCATTCAACGCTGCGGCCATGGCAACAGCCGTCGTGTCGGATCCGCCGCGGCCCAGGGTCGTGATGTTGCCCTGGTCGTCCACACCCTGGAATCCCGCGATAACCACGACATGCCCTGCTTGGAGGTCGCCTCTGACCCGAATACCATCGATTCCCCGGATCCGTGCCTTGCTGTGGGCATTGTCGGTCAGGATCTGCACCTGCGCCCCCGTGTAGGACCTGGCATCTGCGCCGATCTTGTGCAATGCCATGCACAGAAGCGCAATGGTCACCTGCTCTCCCGTGGATAACAGCACATCCATCTCCCTGGGTGCCGGACTGGTTTCTATTTCGTGTGCCAGGGCGATCAGTCGATTGGTTTCACCGGACATGGCGGACACAACCACCACAACCTGATGACCCTGTTCCTGGGTGGCTTTCACCTTTTGGGCGACGGCCTGAATCCGTTCGATACTGCCCACGGAGGTGCCACCGTATTTCTGGACGATTAACCCCATTTTTCCTGCTTCGAAGTTGTTACTGTTTTAGTGTGGCTGTCGATTACTGCGCGAGTCTGTCTTTGACCCAGCTTTCGACGCTTTTGAGCGCTCCCGGAAGAGCGGCCGGATCGTTTCCGCCGGCTTGAGCCATGTCGGGCCGACCACCACCCCTGCCACCGACCTGTTCAGCGACGAATTTCACCAGATCGCCGGCCTTGAGCACCGAAGTCTGATCCTTGCTCACCCCTGCAACGAGGCTGACTTTACCGTCCGTTACCGAGGCCAACAGTATCACCGCGCTTCCGAGCTTGTTTTTCAACTGGTCCATGGTATCCCGCAGGGCTTTGGGTGCGGCGCCATCCAGGGATGCAGTCAGTACTTTTACACCGGCCACGTCGACTGCATTTTCAGCCAGGTCGCTGCCGGCGGCAGAGGCCTGCTTGGCCTTCAGCCGCTCAAGCTCCTTCTCCAGCTTCCGGGTTCGCTCCGCAAGCTGCGCAACCTTGTCCTCCACGTCCTCCCGTCCGGATTTGACCAGTTGCGCCACCCGATGAAGTCGATCCGCGTCGGCCTCCATGCCTTCGACGGCACGTTCACCCGTGACGGCCTCGATACGACGCACGCCCGAAGCAATGCCGGTCTCGGCGGTAATTCTGAACAGACCAATGTCACCAACGGCACTGACATGGGTTCCGCCGCACAACTCTGTGGAGAACTCGCCCATACGCAGCACCCTGACCTGTTCCGCGTACTTTTCACCGAACAGGGCCATGGCGCCGGCTTCCTTGGCTTCTTCCAGAGACATGATCTGGGTCTCGACTGAGTGGTTGACACGTATCTGCTGATTAACCAGACGTTCGATGGTCTGCAACTGTTCCCTGGAAATAGGTTCGAAATGGGAAAAATCGAATCTCAAACGCTCCGGATCCACGAGGGAACCCTTTTGCTGGACGTGATCTCCAAGTACCCGGCGTAAAGCTGCGTGCAACAGATGGGTCGCGGAATGGTTCAAGGCGATCATGGCTCGCCTTTGTGAATCAACCTGGGGTTCCACGGTGTCCCCGGCGTGAATGGCATTGCCTTCGAACCGCCCCATATGCACCACGACATCACCGGCCTGCTTCTGGGTATCCGTCACTTCGAACAGTCCGTTCTCGAGTTTGATGACGCCCTTGTCTCCGACCTGGCCGCCCGATTCCGCATAGAAAGGCGTGCGGTCCAGGACCAGCATGGCCTCGCCGGGCCGTTCAAGCCTGTCAACAGGCTTGCCCTCGCGGAACAGGGCAACCACGGTGGACTTGTCCTGCAACTGCTGGTAACCGGTGAACTCCGTACCGGAATCAACCGTAATATCCAGCTGTCCTTCCGCGCCGAAATGGCTGGCGGCCCTGGCACGTTCACGCTGAGCCTCCATTTCGATCTCGAAACCCGGCATATCGACGCTGAGACTCCGCTCCCTGGCGATATCGGCGGTGAGGTCCGTGGGAAATCCATAGGTATCGTAGAGACGGAACAGGGTCTCACCCGGGATCTGTTTGCCCTCCAGGTTTTCGATGGCATGGTCCAGGATCTTCATACCCTGCTCCAACGTTTCGGCAAAGCGCTCCTCTTCGATCCTCAATATCCTCTCGACCTGTTGCTGTGCGCTGCTGAGCTCCGGGTAGGCTTCGCCCATCTCATCACACAGGGGCGATACCAACCGGTAGAAGAAGGGGTCTCTGGTGCCGAGCATATAGCCGTGGCGAATCGCTCGCCTGATGATGCGCCGCAGAACGTACCCCCTGCCCTCGTTGGAGGGGAGTACACCATCCGCCACCAGAAAGGCACAGGAGCGAATGTGGTCGGCAATAACCCGCAGGGAATTCTCTGCCAGATCGCTGCAACCGGTGACCTGCACGGCGGCCTTTATCAGATTCTGGAAAAGATCGATCTCATAGTTGCTGTGAACCCCCTGCATGACCGCGGCCAGACGCTCCAGCCCCATGCCGGTGTCCACCGAGGGTTTAGGGAGGGGATTGAGCTTGCCGTCTGCGTCCCGGTTGTACTGCATGAACACCAGGTTCCAGATCTCTATGTACCTGTCCCCGTCTTCATCGGGTGACCCGGGGGGACCGCCCGGGACATGGGGACCGTGATCGTAGAAGATCTCGGAACAGGGGCCGCAGGGCCCGGTATCTCCCATGGCCCAGAAATTGTCTTTTACACCGCAGCGGGAGAATCGGTTCGCATCCACGCCGATCCCCTTCAGCCAGATACCCGCTGCCTCGTCGTCTTCCTCGAACACCGTCACCCAAAGCTTCTCGGCCGGCAGACCAAGGGTTTCCGTGAGAAACTCCCAGGCATATTCTATGGCGTCCTGCTTGAAGTAGTCGCCAAAGCTGAAGTTGCCGAGCATCTCGAAAAAGGTGTGGTGACGCGCCGTATAGCCCACGTTTTCCAGATCGTTGTGTTTACCGCCGGCGCGGACACATCGCTGGGAGGTGGTCGCACGCTTGTACGGACGTTTCTCCCGACCCAGAAAAGTGTCTTTGAACTGAACCATTCCGGCGTTTGTGAACAGGAGCGTGGGATCATCGTGGGGCACCAGCGAACTGCTGGCCACTTCCTGATGGTCATGCTTGACGAAATAGTCTAGAAACGCTCTGCGGAGCTCGGCACTGGTTTTCATACAGCCCTGGCGATCTGTCTGTCGGTACAAAGTTGGGAAATGGTATGCAGAACGGGAGGGAATGTCATCCCTCAACGGCTTGCAACGACCCAAACGTTCACATCAGGGCGGCAATTCTAGCACAGTCGACGGGTTGTAAAGAGGTCATGTCAGGCGCCGGGTTGGCCGTACGCATCGGGGGTGATAAATCGTCGGGTTTCAGGCGCTTTGTAAGCTACTCGTGCGGCCAGATATAACGCCGAATATGGGCCGGATAATAGCCGCGATACTCGAGAAACCTTGCCCTGACCGCCTGCTCACGCCGCCCTGCGGCGGGACCAGGGCCGAATTTCCTGGCTGCGGTCTGCCGCAGCAGCGCTTCCCAATGGAAATCCTGTGCATCGAGGCATTGGGAAACGAGACCGCTGTCCAGGCCTTTTTCGAGCAGTTCGGCCCGAATGCGCAGGGGGCCGAATCCCCGGCCGACCCTGAATGCTACATAGCTTTCCACAAAACGCCGGTCGCTCAGGGCATTGCGGTCCTCCAGGGAATCCAGAACCGGTTCAATCAACTCCGGATTCTGCCCCCTGCCTGCCAGCTTCCTGCGCAATTCTGCCCGGAAATGCTCCCGGGAGGCGAGCAGGCGCAATGCCGCCTGCTCCACCTCCCGCGGTCCCTGACCGTCCAGGGTTATGCCTCCGCCTCAGCCTCTCCCTCGAGGGGTATCACGTTGTCCTGGGGCTTTGGAAATACCACTTCCCGGATCTGGTGGTCTATATCCCGTGCGGTTTCGGGATGCTCTTTCAGGAAATTACGGACATTCTCCTTGCCCTGCCCGATGCGGTCGCCGCGATAACTGTACCAGGCACCTGCCTTGTCGATAATGCCGTGCTTCACCCCCAGGTCGATGACCTCCCCCTCCCAGGAGATACCCTCGCCGTAGAGAATCTCGAAAACGGTCTGCTTGAAAGGTGGTGCAACCTTGTTTTTCACCACCTTGACCCTGGTCTCGTTGCCCACCACCTCGTCACCTTTCTTGATTGCGCCAATCCTTCGGATATCCAGCCGAACCGAGGCATAGAATTTGAGCGCGTTACCGCCGGTGGTGGTCTCCGGGCTGCCGAACATGACGCCGATCTTCATCCGGATCTGATTGATAAATATGACGATGCAGTTGGAGCGTTTGATATTTGCGGTGAGCTTTCGCAGGGCCTGGGACATCAGGCGCGCCTGCAGCCCCACATGGGAATCCCCCATTTCCCCTTCGATCTCCGCTTTCGGCGTCAGGGCGGCTACGGAATCGATGACCACGATGTCCACCGCGTTGGAGCGCACCAGCATATCGGTGATCTCCAGGGCCTGTTCACCCGTGTCCGGCTGGGACACGAGCAGTTCGTCCATATCCACGCCCAGTTTCTCGGCGTAGGAAGGGTCCAGTGCGTGCTCGGCATCGACGAAGGCAGCCACCCCGCCCTGCTTTTGCATCTGGGCCACCACATGCAGTGTCAGTGTCGTCTTGCCCGAGGACTCCGGGCCATAAATCTCTACAACACGCCCCTTGGGCACACCACCTACACCCAGGGCTATATCGAGACCCAGCGAACCGGTGGAGACGGCCTCCACACGGCGTATGGCATTATTGTCACCCATACGCATGACAGAGCCCTTTCCGAACTGCTTCTCGATCTGGCTGAGCGCAATGCTCAAGGCTTTTTTACGATTGTCGTCCATTTTTCCCCCGCTTCTTGGATGGTGAGGCGGCTTCCTGCCGCCGGTAATGTTCTCTACATGTTCTCCATTATGGCACAGCCCTGCGGAATGTCACAACCCCAGGGGCCATTTTTTGAGAACCCGATAGCGGGGTACCTTTTTGCCGCTGTCGGAGGTTATCAGGGAAAACGCCCTCACATCCCAGGTTACCCCTTTCTCCAGCTCAAATGCCGTCACCGCCCCCGCCTTGCGTGCCAGGGTGACATGAGGCCGGTAGTGCCGCGTTTCGGGCTTGAATCCACAGCCTCTCAGCTCATTCCACAACGCATGTACAAGCCCTTCAAGCGCTGCCGGCACCTGCGACGGTCCTGTCCAGATCAGCCGGGGCCGCCGCCAGTGGCCGACACTGTCGATCAGGAGTGTAAATGGCGGGGTACGCACCCTTTCCGCCGCCTCCGTAAGGCAGTCGTAGCGATCGGGTCCGACCTGGCCCAGGAACCCCAGCGTTATGTGAAGGTCCTGGAGATGGGTGGGACGCCCCCCATGGGCGGGAATCATATCCCGGATCCCGGCCAGCTGCTCTCTGACCTGCGTATCGGGCCATAGGGCAAAGAAGAGACGCTGTGAGCCAGGTTCAGACACGATTCTCAGTCACCCCGCGAGTTTCCGTGGCTTTTAATAATTACCTGCTTCCGATCTGGTTTTCAGGCGGGAAATTCAGCCGGTCCCACGACAAACGAGTATCCATGCTAAACAGTCGTCTGGCAATACCGACAGGCCCGGTACTTTTCGGCTAAACTGTGCGGCCCAATATTCAAACCGGCGGGAAGGACACGGGAGACACATGAACATCCTCTGCGAGCACAGGGCATCACCGGCCAAACTGGAAATACTCGGCGTATACGACTGGCCCATATGGGAAAAGGAGATCTCCGAGTTTCCCTGGAAATACGATCGCGAGGAGACCTGTTACATAATCCGCGGCAGGTTCATCCTAACCCCTGACGGCGGCGAACCCCAGGAATTCGGTCGCGGCGACCTTATCACCTTCCCGGCCGGACTCTCCTGCACCTGGAAGATCCTCAAGCCTGTTGAGAAACATTACGCCTTTGGCTGACACTCCCTGAAGGGCCCACGAATCGTATACCCCCTGGCAGCTCTCATGTCATCGACGGCGAACAAACCGGTCCAGCACACGCCCATGATGCAGCAGTATCTGCGCCTCAAGGCGGAGTATCCGGACATGCTGCTGTTTTATCGCATGGGGGATTTCTACGAGCTGTTTTATGGAGACGCCGAGCGCGCGGCACGGCTTCTGGATATTACGCTCACCAAACGGGGCAAGTCCGCCGGTCAACCGATACCGATGGCGGGAGTCCCCTACCATGCGGCCGAGAACTACCTGGCCCGTCTGGTGAAAAAAGGTGAGTCGGTGGCCATCTGCGAGCAGACCGGCGACCCCGCTCTGAGCAAGGGTCCGGTGGAACGCAAGGTGGTCCGGGTGGTCACGCCCGGGACCGTGACCGATGAGGCCCTGATGGAGGAGCGCCGGGATAACCTGCTCGCGGCACTGCTCGAGCAAAACGGGAGATTCGGACTGGCATCCCTGGACCTGGGCAGTGGACGCTTCGCGGTGCAACAGCTCAAATCCCGGGAGGCCCTGGCAGGTGAACTGGAGCGGCTCCGGCCGGCCGAACTGCTGCTGCCCGAGGATTTTGAACTGCCGCCGGGCATCTCCAGTCGGGGGGGGACAGCCCATCGTCCGGCCTGGCATTTCGACCTGGAAACCGCACAGCGCCTGCTGACAAAACAGTTTGGGACCCGCGATCTCGGGGGGTTCGGCTGCGCGGATCTGCCCCTGGCAGTGGCGGCTGCGGGCTGTCTGCTTCAATACGTCGTGGACACCCAGCGAAGCAGCCTGCCCCACCTCCGCGGCCTGACGGTCGAGCGCCGTGAGGATGCGGTCATCATCGATGCCGCGACCCGCCGCAACCTGGAGCTTGATCAGAGTCTCAGCGGTCAGGGTGAGCACACCCTGTGCGGCATCATGGACCGCACGGTGACCGCCATGGGCAGCCGCATGCTGCGCCGCTGGATCAACCGCCCGCTTCGCGATCCGCTAGAGGTTGGAAGACGCCACGACGCCATTCGCAAGATCCTTGAATCCCGCGCTTCCTCCGCGCTTCAGAATGAGCTCAGGGGCATCGGTGATGTTGAACGCATCCTGGCACGAATAGCGCTCAAATCGGCCCGTCCCAGGGACCTTTCCACCCTGCGGGATTCACTCGCGCAACTGCCCGCGCTGCAGCAGATCCTGAAAGACCTCGACGCCCCGCTGCTCGAACAGCTGGCCGCCACGGCGGGCACCCATCCCGAGGTGCTTTCATTGCTGCGCAAAGCACTGGTGGACAACCCACCCATGCTGATCCGCGACGGCGGCGTTCTGGCATCGGGATACGACCAGGAACTCGACGAGCTGCGCGGCCTGTCGGAGAACGCAGACCGGTTCCTGCTGGACCTGGAAAGCCGGGAGAGGGAACGCACCGGACTGGCCAACCTGAAGGTCAGCTACAACCGGGTTCACGGGTATTACATCGAGATAAGCCGGGGACAATCGGACCGGGCACCTGAGGATTATGTGCGCCGCCAGACCCTGAAGGGCGCGGAGCGGTTCATCACGCCGGAGCTGAAAAAATTCGAAGACAGGGTATTGTCCGCGCGGGAACGTTCGCTGGCCAGGGAAAAGGCGCTTTACGAGCAGCTGCTGGAATCCCTGCAGGGGGAGATCGTTCCCCTGCAGCGCTGTGCCGAAGCCCTTTCCGCACTGGATGTCATCACCAATTTCGCCGAGCGCGCCGAGCGGCTGGACCTCAATGCGCCCGAACTGGACGAACAGCCGGGGCTTGATATCCGTGACGGAAGACACCCCGTGGTGGAACAGGTGAGCGACGAACCCTTTGTCTCCAACAACGTGGCGTTCGATGACCGGCGCCGTATCCTGATCATCACAGGACCCAACATGGGCGGCAAATCGACCTATATGCGCCAGACGGCGCTAATCGTCCTGCTGGCCTTTGCCGGCAGTTTCGTTCCCGCCAGATCGGCCCGCATCGGTCCCGTGGACAGGATTTTTTCCCGCATCGGCGCCTCCGATGATCTGGCCGGGGGCAGGTCCACCTTCATGGTGGAGATGGAGGAGACCGCCAACATCCTGCATAATGCCACGGACTGCAGCCTGGTGCTGATGGATGAGATTGGCCGCGGTACCAGCACCTTTGACGGTCTCTCCCTGGCCTGGTCATGTGCCGTGGAACTTGCCACCCGGATCCGGGCCTTCACCCTGTTCGCCACCCACTATTTCGAACTGACCACCCTGCCGGACGAGTATTCAGCGATCGCCAACGTTCACCTGGACGCTGTGGAGCACGGGGATTCCATCGTGTTCCTGCATGCGGTACGCGAGGGACCGGCGAATCAGAGCTACGGCCTTCAGGTGGCCGCCCTCGCCGGGGTGCCGAGGGATATCATCGATCGTGCAAGAAAAAGATTATTGGAGCTCGAACAATCGGCACGGCGACACAGCGAAATGCAGACCTCCCAGCTGTCGCTCTTTGCGCCGATCACCGAACCGGCCCAACAAGCGCCGCAGATCGATCCGGTGACCGATGCACTCGATAAGATAGACCCGGATGCGCTTACACCGCGCCAGGCCCTGGAGGCTTTGTATTCCCTGAAAAAGCTCCGGGAAGACACCTGAATCAGGTCTTGAAAGAGATCTCCACGAGATGCTCCCCCACTTCCACCATGTCGCCTTCGTTTAACTGGACACCCTTGGTGGTCTGGATCTCTTTGTTGTTGATCATCGGGTAGCGATCACCGCCGATGTGCAGCAGAAAAAAACCCTGAGGCCGGCGGGCAATTGCTGCCACTTCGCCGCCCGGCTGTCCAATGGTGTAGAGCGAGCGATCGATCCGGTCCTGCAGCCCCTTTTGAGGCCCTCTGAAGAAACGCAATGCGGCCGACTTCGGCAGCATGACACGACTCGAATCTTTTCGAGCAGCGGGCTTTGCAGCGGCTGGCTCGGAAGACCGTATCACCACCGTCTTATCCAGTTCATCTTCCGATGCTTTCTCGTCAGGGCCATGATAGCGCAGGGTAAAGCTCCCGATACGCAGCAGATCGCCGTGCTTGAGTATGCGCTTGGTTACAGGCTGTTCGTTGAGAATAGTGCCGTTGGTACTGTCCAGATCCTCCAGGCAGTACTCGTTGTATATGTAGGTTAAACGGGCATGCCGCCGACTCACTGAAAGGTCGTTGAGCTGGATATCCGAGCGGGCATCGCGCCCGATAACCATGTTTTTGGCTTCCAGCAACACCTCATCCTCGGCTTCCCCGTTTTTGAAGATGACCAACCTGTTCGTCATTTTCTCCGACACCAGACGAGCCTCCGTTTGCCGTCTTCCAGTGTAGCCTGCCACCTTGCCTGACAGGTCAAGTGATTTTGCAAGAAGCCGGCCGAGGATTATGTCTCGGGCCTTACCAATATCAACGAAACGTTGTCCTTGCCACCGTTCTGGATTGCAAGATCCAGCAGCTTTCCGCAGAGATCGGACAGACCCTCTCCCCCCTTGATCAACGTCTCCTCAAGTACCGGGTCCGGGACCATGTCGCTCAATCCATCCGAACAGATCAGATAGATGTCCGCGGTCTGGACATCATCCACCCCTTCCTCCACATCCACTTCCCGTGCAATACCCAGTCCACGGGTTATTATATTATTCTTGACCCCGGCACCGCGAGCTTCCTCGGCAGATTCAAACAAACCCTGGTCGACCAGCTCCTGGATAATGGAGTGATCCCGGGTCAACTGTTCCAGCCTTCCGCTGCGGAAACGGTAGATCCGGGAGTCACCCACATGTGCGAAGTGGATCTTGCGGCGCTTGAACATGGCCATGGCGAGGGTGGTCCCCATACCCTCATATTCCGGGGAATCCTCGATAGCCTGAATGATGGCCGTGTTCGCTGCCTCGACGACGGAGCGGAGAACCACATCCCCTTCACTCATGAGCATCAGCGTACCAATGGTTTCGACAGCCAGCTGGCTTGCAACCTCACCGGAACAGTGCCCGCCCATACCATCGGCCAGAACCACCAGTCCGTATTCCGGAAAGGTGGCCACCGCATCTTCGTTGCCTTCTCTAACCAGTCCCCGGTCTGTACGGGAAGCGGCCTCTATCAACATCGACTTCATTCAATGACCGAGGGTCTTATTCGTATTTCGCCATTAGCCATGCACCCGTGGGAGGGCATATCCATCAGGTGAACATAGCGGCAACACCGCACGCTACTTGAGCCAAGTCCGAAGCAGACGGCACCCCTGTGAGGTGGGATTTGGGACTTAAAAGCTTGCCGACGGCTGGCTGCCGGGAAACAGAAATCCAAGGTCGGGCGAATAGGTGATTGCCGGAATCCTTTCCGGCAATTTTTTACTGACGGGAAAACCGGTTACTGCTTTTTTTCAAGCAATGCGCTCAAGCGTTTTGGGGGAACGTATCCGGGGATCATCTCCCCGCTTTCCAGAACCAGTGCGGGCGTACCGCTGACCCCCATCTGCTCTCCCAATGCCAGGTGGTCGCTCACCGGGTTGGTGCAGTCTTTCTCATCCAATGACACACCGGCCTTCGACTGGGTCATCGCATCCCTCCTGTCAGCCGAGCACCAGACGGTCACGGCCTTGCGATAAGAGGAACTGTTCAATCCCGCCCTGGGGTAGAACAGGTAGCGTATGCGTATCCCCTCGTCGTTGTAGCCCGCCATCTCGCTGTGAAGCTTGCGGCAGTAGCCGCAGTCGATATCGGTGAACACCGTTACGGTATGCTTGGCATCCTGTGGTCCGAAAATCACCA
>JAHEHQ010000261.1 GCA_024644505.1 Gammaproteobacteria bacterium | reverse complement strand
TCAGGTTGTGCCTGCACTGTCGGCCGGACCGGGCATACGCCGATACCTCGTAGCGCCGGTAGCCTGCAGCCGCCAGCAGCGCGTGGCCCTGTTGCTGTATCTTCCAGACACTGTCCTCGGCAGGTAGTTTTGGCGGCGCCTTGTGAAAGGCGGTATTGGGTTCCAGCGTGAGCTGGTAGTAGGAGATGTGTTCGGGTCTCAGGCTTATCGCCCTCTCCACGTCGACCATGGCCCGCGCAACACTCTGCCCGGGCAGGCCGAACATCAGGTCCAGATTGATGTTGTCAAACCCGGCCTCCCTGGCGGACTGCAGCGCTTCGACGGCCTCCCCGGGGCCGTGGATACGTCCCAGCCGCCCCAGGGCATCGGCATCGAAACTCTGCACCCCGATCGACAGGCGGTTGACCCCCGCTTCCCGATAACCCTGGTATCTTCCCGATTCCAGCGTGCCGGGATTGGCCTCCAGGGTAACCTCAATGTCCGGGGGGCAGATAAAGTTTCCGGTAATATTATCCATCAGCCGCCGGATCTGCTCCGGTGGAAACAGGCTGGGGGTACCTCCACCGATGAAGACCGACTGCAGCGCCCTCCCCCGTGCAAGGGGCATTTCCAGTGCTAGATCCTTTAGCAGGGCATCGATATAGACATTGTGATCCAGGTGCTCCGGCACCTGGTGGGAATTGAAATCACAGTAAGGGCACTTGCGAACACACCAGGGCATATGTAAATAGAGGCCCAGGGGTATGGGCGCATCGGCGTGGCTGCTTTGCATGGTCCCAACGCTGGGTATCCGCATAGTGTTAACAGGTCCTTGGAAAATGTATAACGCCAGGTGTTTCTGCGATAATTCCGGGGCACTATTTAAGAGTGTACTGATCTGGAGAGGATATGGAGACACCACGCTACCGCGGTATCGCCCGCGTTTCAAACCTGGTGGACAGCCTGAACGAAGGCATCGGGCGGACCGTCTCCTGGCTGACCCTGGTGATGGTGCTGGTGACCTTCACCGTTGTGGTGCTCCGGTATCTCTTCAACATGGGCTGGATCGCGATGCAGGAGTCCGTGACCTACATGCATGCGATGGTGTTCATGCTCGGCGCCGCCTACACACTCAAGCATTCGGGGCATGTGCGGGTCGACCTCATCTACCGGAGCCGCAGCCAACGCACCCAGGCCTGGATCGATCTTTTCGGCTCGGCACTGCTGCTGCTGCCGGTTTGTCTGTTCATAGCCTGGGTCAGCTGGGAATATGTGGCCGCCTCCTGGTCTGTTCTCGAGACATCCCCGGAGGCCGGCGGCATTCCGGCGGTATTCCTGCTCAAAACCATCATTCTGGTGACGGCGGCATTGATGATACTCCAGGGAATCTCCCAGTTTCTGCGCAGTCTGCTGCACGTTCTGGATGACGGCCCGGAAACAGTCGCAGACGCGGAGACCTAGCCCATGGCCACCATGCCGTTACTGCTTTTTCTCTCGGTTTTCATCGTGCTGCTGGCAGGCTATCCGGTCGCCTTTTCACTGGCGGGCACGGCGTTGGTGTTTTCCCTCATCGGTACCCTGACCGGCACTTTCGACCCTTCCTTTCTGGAGGCGATACCGAACCGGCTCTACGGCATCATGATCAACGAGACCCTGATTGCCGTCCCCCTGTTCGTCTTCATGGGGGTGATGCTGGAGCGCTCCAAGGTGGCCGAGCAGCTGCTCGATACCATGGCCATGCTGTTCGGCCCCCTGCGTGGCGGACTGGGCATCTCGGTGATGATCGTAGGCATGCTGCTGGCGGCGAGTACCGGCATTGTCGGCGCGACCGTCGTCACCATGGGACTGCTTTCCCTGCCCACAATGTTAAAACGCGGCTACGACCCCAGGGTGGCCACCGGCTCCATCTGTGCATCGGGCACCCTGGGACAGATCATACCGCCATCCATCGTGCTGGTATTGCTGGGTGATGTCATGTCCTCGGCCTATCAGCAGGCCCAGCTGGACATGGGCCTCTATTCCCCCGAAACCGTCTCGGTGGGTGACCTTTTCGTGGGCGCCCTGCTGCCGGGTCTGCTCCTGGTCTGCCTCTATATCCTCTACGTTGTCCTCGTCGCCCTGTTCAGGCCGGCCCTCGTGCCCCCCATCCCGGCGGAGGAACGTGCCGCCCTGAACAAGCTCGAGTTGACGCTGCGGGCCTTCAAGGTTCTGGTTCCGCCCCTGTTTCTGATCGTGGCGGTCCTGGGCTCCATCATCGGCGGTCTGGCCACACCCACAGAGGCAGCCTCCGTGGGTGCGGTGGGGTCCATTCTGCTGGCACTGGCCCAACGCCAGTTCAACCTCCCCATACTGCGGGAGGTGATGCGCGCAACCACCCAGGTATCGAGCATGGTGTTCCTGATCCTCATCGGCGCCTCGGTGTTTTCGTTGGTGTTCCGGGGTTTCGGCGGGGACGAGGTGGTGCAGGAGATCCTGCGCAACTTGCCCGGTGGTGTAATCGGTGCGGTCTTTGTGGTGATGCTGCTGATGTTCCTACTGGGGTTTATCCTTGACTTTATCGAGATCACCTTCGTGGTGGTACCCATCGTCGGGCCGATACTCCTGGCCATGGATCTCAACCCCGTGTGGCTCGGGGTGATGATTGCCCTGAACCTGCAGACCTCCTTCCTCACACCCCCGTTCGGTTTCTCCCTGTTCTATCTGCGGGGCGTGGCACCCAAGGAAGTGACCACCATGCACATATACAAAGGCGTCATGCCCTTTATCGTCATACAGGTAATCACCCTGGCACTGCTTGCGTTCTGGCCACAGCTGGCCACCTGGCTGCCGAAGGTCGTGTACGGATGAAAAAAGCCCGGAGGAGGGTATCTCCACCGGGCTTTTTAGACACCTTTGTATGGCTTAGAGAGAGCGGCCGTTGAGATAGGCGCGCTCGGAGACGTTGTGCCAGGCGATGGCCTGGTCGCGGAATTTTCGGAAGGATTCATAGACCTTCTTGGACATCGGGTCTTTCTCCGCCACTTCGGCGACCACCTGATCGGAAAGGCCCTTGAGTTTTATCAGGACCTCGTCCGGGAACTGACGCAATTCCACACCGTGTTCGGTCACCAGGGTTTCCAGGGCGGCATTGTTGCGGGCGGTAAAGTCCGCCAGCATGTCCAGATTGGCCACCTTGGCGGCGTTCAGCACAATGGCCTGCAGGTCCTTGGGCAACGCCTCCAGTGCCTTCTTGTTGACGAAACATTCAAGGGTCGTACCGGGCTCGTGCCAACCGGGATAATAGTAGTACTTGGCGGCCTTGTAGAGGCCGAAGGCCATATCATTGTAAGGCCCAACCCATTCGGTGGCATCAATGGCGCCGGACTGCAGGGACGGGAAGATCTCTCCACCGGGCAGCAGTACCGGCGTGCCGCCGGCCTGTTTCAGGACCTCGCCACCCAGGCCGGGGATGCGCATCTTCAGGCCCTTGAGATCATCGACGTTGTTGATCTCTTTATTAAACCAGCCGCCCATCTGAACGCCGGTGTTGCCCGCGGCAGTGGGGACCAGGCCGAAATCGGCATAGACTTCCGTCCAGAGCTCCATGCCTCCCCCGTGATAGAACCAACCGTTCATCTCCTGGGCGGTGAGGCCAAAAGGAACCGCGGCGAAAAACTGCGCAGCTTCAGACTTGCCTTTCCAATAGTAAGAGGCCCCATGCCCCATCTCCGCCGTGCCGCGGGAGACCGCATCGAAAATCTCTAATGCACCCACCAGCTCTTTGGCCCCGTAAACCTTGACTTCGATGCGGCCACCGCTCATTTCGGTGATCAGCCTGGCCAGATTGTTGGCACCCGTGCCCAGGCCTGGAAAGTTCTTGGGCCAGGTGGTAACCATTTTCCATTTAACCTTGTCCTGAGCGTGCACCGCGGGTGCACCCGCTATGGCGGCGCCAACCGCCAGTGAACCGGCACCCATTGATTTAACAAAATCACGACGCTTCATACTTCCCCCTTTTTGGAATCGGATGTTGGTGTACAGCAGTTGATAGTTGATAGTTGATAGTTGATAGTTGATAGTTGATAGTTGATAGTTATCGATGTTAGCCCAGCCCCTTTGATTGAGCAATTTGCATGCCCTGGATGTTACAGGACTGGTACTATATGGGTTCGAGGTTGGCGTAGGCCAGCATCAGCCATTTGGCGCCCACCGCCTCGAAGTTGACATGCACCCGGGCGCTGCCGCCCTGGCCTTCTGCACTCAGCACCACGCCCTCACCGAATTTGGGGTGCAACACCCGCTGACCCAGCCGATAGCCGGACGCCT
>JAHEHQ010000021.1:2926-13928 GCA_024644505.1 Gammaproteobacteria bacterium | reverse complement strand
GGGCACCACCCGATTGACGCTCAATCGGGCAATCAGCCGGTACCAGAGATAGTAGGCAACGATGGAGGACGCCAGAACGATATAGGCCAGCGCACCCCAGGTCTTCATGCCGGCGTCCTGTATCGCCTGAAGCTGGCCTGTTTCAAACAGCACGGACATACCGGTAATCAACGGTATCGAAAGCAGGCTCATCCAGCCGATGACCGTCATGGGCGGGATATCCGGCGCCTTCTTGATCAGAATATTGGCCCATGCCCAGCAAAATGCGGAGACCAGCAGGGCACCAAGGGCCAGGGGTGTGCCGCCTTGGGGCTCTCCGGCCAGCAGTACCGCGCCGGCGAATCCCAGGACCATGCCCAACCCCTGCACCATTCCCAGTCTGTCGGAAAAGACCATGGCGGCCAGGATGGAACTGAACGGAATACCCAGCTGGATCATCAGCGCGGATGTCGCCGCATCGGCACCCTGGAGTCCTATGAAAAGCAGGCCGAAGTGCCCCAGGCCCATCACGATCGCGAGTCCCAGAATGCGTTTGAACTGACCCCTGGAGGGTCGGAAAAAAGGAGCCACCAGTATCGCAACGGCGGAAAAACGCAGTGCCGTCAGTGCCAGCGGTGGAATCTCGCCAACCGCTGTCTTAACGACCACGAAATTGAGGCCCCAGATGACAACCACCGCCAGTGCCTGGATCAGATCCGTTGGTCGCATATTGCAAGGGGGAAGACAGGCGGCGCAGTTGATGCGGTTCGCGTGGCTCACCGCATCCTACATCAGTCGGCCAGTCAAAGTCTGAGCTACTGTAGCTCCAACTCAGCGCAGATTGCGCTTGAAGCTGGGAATCTCCGCATTCTTGGACTTGGAGAAATTGGCGTAATCCATGGTGACGGTGCCCAGGTTTACGCCCGTGAAATCCGCGCCCTCCACATTGGCATTGCGCAGGATGGCACCGCTCATCATGGCATATGAGAGGTTGGCATCCCTTAGATCAGACCTGGACAGATCGGCAGTCTGCAAAACCGCCTTCGCAAGATGGGCCCCAACCAGCTTGGCCTGTTGAAGGTTGGAGCGGGTCAATATCGCCGGTCGCTGGGTCTCTTCACCGCTGAACTGGGCACCGCTGAAATCAACGCTGCTCATATTGGCATAATTCAGATGTGCGCCGCACAAATCGCAGTTGCTAAGGTTGCATCCGCTCATATCTGCCTTGTTCAGTCTTGCCTCACAAATCGACGCCCCCTCCAGATCGGCCCCCTGCAGGTTGGCGTGCTGCAGAATCGCATAACTCAAATCGGCATTCTTCAGCCTCGCATTGCTCAATATGACATCCTGCATATTCGCCCCGATCAGCGAGGCTCCGAGCATACTGGCATTGGACAGATTGGCCGGCCTGATACCCGGTTTCCCCCCCATGACCGCCTTGCTCAAGTTGGCTTCGTCCAGCCGGGCATGCACGAGTTGCGCTCCCTGCAAGTTGGCGTATTGCAGATTGGCTTCGGAGAGATCGGCATTGTTTAAAATGGTATTGATGAGAATGGCCGAGCGCAGATCGGCGCCCTTCAGATCGGCCCCCGTCAAATCGAGCTCACGAAGATCGGCCCCCTGGAGCGATTCCCTATCCAGAGTAAATAGGACCGAGCCGGATTCCCGTTCACGTATTTCTATCATCACATCCCCCGGTTAGTGTTTCTTATATTGGTTTCCATTCCGTGGATACAGTGTAATCCGGGAAGTCTATCACCGAACCTGCCACCGTTGACATGTTGAAGTTTTAATCCCCAAAAAATACCTGAAATTCAATAAGCAAGGAATTAGACTATAACATCATGAACCGATACTTCCCCCTTTCACTACCTGTTCTGCTTCTGGTTTTTCTGCAGCTGATATCCGGTCTGGCGGCTTCCCAGGAGCAGAGTGTCCGGCCCGGCATAAACCGCCATTACCAGGATCCCGAGTGGGATCAATGGGTCAATGCCTTCGAGCGTCCCGGCCGGGAGGTTTTCGACCAACGCCATGCCATCGTGGCTGCCGCAGGGGTTCGACAGGGCATGGACCTGGCGGATATCGGTGCCGGCACCGGCCTGTTTACCCGTCTGTTTGCTTCCCAGGTGGGCCCTGAGGATACGGTTTATGCCGTGGATATATCCGAGACCTTCGTCCGCAACATTCTCCGGACGAGCACCGAACAGGGGCTTTCGAATGTCAAGGGTATAGTGAATACCGCCCGGGATGCGGCCTTGCCGGAGAATTCCATAGACCTGGCCTTTCTCAGCGATACCTATCATCACTTCGAATACCCGCAGGATATGCTGGCTTCGATCCGCCATGCCCTCCGTGACGGCGGGAGGCTGGTCATCGTGGATTTTCGCCGGCACCCCGGCGTCAGTTCCCGCTGGGTGATGGGGCATGTCCGGGCAGACATGAACGAGGTGATTGAGGAGGTGAAGGCAGCGGGTTTCAAATTCCTGGAAGAAAAGCCGCTGCTGGACATCAACTATTTTCTGGAATTCGAAAAGCGCACCGCCGAGCAGTCTCCATGAGGAATCCCGCGCCGAACCGCACACCCGCGGAGACTTTCTGGCTGGTGGTGTTTCCCTGTATTCTGGCTGCCGTTGTGATCGCCCTGCTCTATTTGATAGCCGTTTCTCTCTCTTAATCAATAAGTTGGCTTTGTATGCGCCCTGTTTCCCGCAAACCTGTCCATTGCCAGAACCAGGACAAAGCCCGAAAGGACCAGCAGCACTGATCCGAGCATCGTGACGTCAACGGCCTCCGGCAGGACCGGCGTGGACTCCAGCAGGCGCTGTTTTCCCCGCACTTCCACATAACTGCGTTGTTGAAAGGGCCATATCACCCAGAGAGAACCGATCAGGATACCCGTGATCACCATGATCGTACCCTGTCGGTAGACATGGAGCAGCCAGCCCAGGATCCGGCTGAAAAGCACCAGCCCGGTTGCGGCCCCCAGCGCGAAGGGAATAATGACAGCGAAGCGAAAATGGCCCAGGGCATCGAAAATATAGGCATATTTTCCAAGTATCAGCAGGATAAACGAACCGGAAATACCCGGCAGAATCATCGCCGTTATCGACAGTAAGCCGCTGATGAAAATAAACCAGGCGGCATCCGGCGTGGTGGTTGGCACCAGGTTAACCACCCCGAAACCAAGCAGCACGCCGGCGGCCAGTTGCAGTATTTTCATCCCATCGAAACCGGATATATGCCGGAGAAGTACCAGTATGGAACCGGCAATCAGACCAAAGAACAACCCGTACACCAGCTCCGGGTGGGTAATGATGTATTTGGGCAGAGGCACCACCCGGGTAAAAAACAGCAGTGCGGCGAGAATGCCGGCGAGTAGAGGCAGCAAAAAATAGAAATGGGGATAAGTCAGGGCCCCTTTGACATCCAGGCGAAAAACTTTGCCCAGCCAGACCGTATCGAACGAATTGATAGCCGCCAGTAGCTTGGGATAGATGCCGAGAATGAATGCCATTGTCCCGCCACTGACGCCCGGTATGACGTCCGCACTCCCCATGCAGAATCCCTTGGCGACAATCAATACGGGGTTGTCCTTCTCTTCTGGTTTCATCTTTCGTTCCGGCCTGGCCTTGATTGCGGGGGGATTTTATCAACATCGGGATATCCCCGCGACCGGATGACGTCAGCGGAGTGCAGACTTGCGGGACGGCCAGTTGCCGGGTAACAGAGTTTTTCTACTCGTTTCGCAGCAATGGGGCTGCCTTTTGACCCAGGGCGTGCCAGGTCCCCACGAATCCCAGTCCGAGCGTGGTCAGGGTGCAAATAAGCGTGGTGGCGAGAACCGCCGACGGTATAAAAGTCCAGCCGGCGTTCATGATCTGGGTCAGAACGGCCCAGGCGGTAATGGTGCCCAACACGGCGGCGATGGCGGCGGTCAGCAGACCGAGCAGACCGTATTCCAGCAAAAACGCCTGCAGCACATCCCGGCGGGTGGCGCCCAGCACCTTGAGCACCACGCTGTCGTAAACCCGTCTTCGGTGCCCCGCCGTGATGGCGCCGGCGAGAACCAGGGTACCGGCGATCAGGGTCACCCCGGCTACCGATCTGACGGCTGCACCGATCTTGCCCAGGATGTCGTTGACCCGGTCCAGGGCATCCTTGATGCGAATCATGGTGACGCTGGGAAAATCCCGGGTTACCGCATTCTGCACGGCCTCCTCCGCCTTCGGCTCGGCACCGACCGTGGCAATAAAGGTATGGGGGGCGTTGCGCAGGGGCTCCGGCGAAAACATGATCGCGAAATTGAGCTGCATGGTGCTCCATGCCAGTTCCCTGACATTGGCGATGGTCGCGGTGATATCCCGGCCGAGAACATTCAGTTTTATGGTGTCGCCGACATCCACATCGAAGCCCTTGCTGACATCCTTGTGGACGGATATCAGCGGCGGCCCGGAATAATCCTCCGGCCACCATTCCCCCGCCGTAATCGTGGTGTTGTCCGGTTTTACCGCGCCGTAGGTCAATCCCCTGTCACCCCGGATCATCCACTCGTACTCGGGACTGACCAGCGCCTGCTCCGGCGGCATGCCCTTGATCGAAACGATGCGGCCGCGAAAATAAGGAACCCGCGTCAGGTTGGTCACGCCATTTATGGCGGTGATATCGTTTTCGAACGGTTCCATCTGCGCCGACTGGATATCGATGAAAAAGAACGCCGGTGCCTGCTCCGGTATGCTCTCCTGAACCTGGCGGGACATATTGCCCTCTATCAGGATAATCGCCACCAGAACCGTCAACCCCAGTCCCAGCGACAACATGACGTTGGCGGTGGATGCGCCCGGCCGCTGCAGGTTGGCCAGAGCGAGCCGCAGTCCCGGATGCCTGGGACGCCTCATCAGGGCAGTCAGGTGCAGCACCGCCCAGGCAGCCAGCCTGAATATCAGCATGGTGGCGGCCGCGCCGATGACGAACCAGATGGCGAACCGCAGGTTATCCGCAGTGCCGATGGCCAGTCCCGCAAGCAAGAGGCCGCTCGCGATCGTCGTTGCCAGGTAAGGGGCAGGCGGCCATTTCCTGTTGTCGGAGATCGCATCCCGGAAAAGGGCACCGGCGGGCACATCGTGCACCCTGGCCAGGGGCCAGACGGAAAACGCCACGGTGACCAG
The DNA here is from genome assembly GCA_024644505.1 of Gammaproteobacteria bacterium. GTDB lineage: Bacteria > Pseudomonadota > Gammaproteobacteria > Chromatiales > Chromatiaceae > JAHEHQ01. The sequence goes on along the minus strand of JAHEHQ010000021.1, from coordinate 8,784 downwards.
CAGGCCGAACACGGCGGAAAGGGCAAGCGCCCCCTGATGCGCCGCCAGGGACAGGTCGAACGGCAGCATATCCTGCAGCACCATGGCCGCCAGCCGGGGCACCAGGGCGCCGAGCAGCAATCCCACTGCAATGCCCCCCGCGGCCAGTATCAGTATCTGCAGCATGTAGACCTGAAATATGGTGCGGTTGGGCCCGCCCACACATTTCAGCATGGCGATGGTGCGAAGCTTGGTGTCCAGGTAGGATTTTACGGCGTTGCTCACGCCCACACCGCCCACCAGCAGTGCAGTAAGACCGACCAGCGTCAGGAACAACGTCAGGCGGTTGACCATGCGTTCCAGGGCCGGGGAAGCGTTTCTGTAATCCCGCACCCGCCAGTTTGCGTTGGGAAATGCCTCATCTAGCTGCTTCTGATAGGCATCCAGGTCAATACCCGGGGGCAGCTTCAGCCGGTAGTGGTAGTAGATAAGGCTGCCGGTCTTCAGCAGTCCCGTATCCGGCATGGAATCCAGGCTCACCATGACCCTGGGCCCCAGCCCGAATCGGCCGCCGCCGCCGACGCGATCGGGTTCCCGTTTGATCACGGCCCTGATCTCGTAATCCCCATTCCCGACGAGGATACGGTCACCCAGTCCCACGCCGAGCCTTTCGAGCACCGCGGGTTCCACCACCGCCCCCCAGACACCCGCTGTCTTGTCCAGGATGCCGGAAAAGGCCAACCCGTCTTCGAGCTCCATCTGTCCGAATAGGGGGTAGCCCTCACCGACCCCCTTCAATTCGATCAGGGTGCTCTGATCGCCCGCGAGCCGGCGCCCCATGGTGCGCATCTCGGTAAAATGGATGAATGCCTCCGTGGATTGCTCCAGGTAGGCCAACGCTTCCTGCTCCAGTCCGCGGTATAACCGGCGCAGGGAGATATCACCCCCGAGAATCGCCTGTCCGTCGTCGCGCAGACCCTGAATAACCGAACTCGAAACCGACTGGACACTGGCGATGGCCGCCACACCCAATGCCAGGCAGGCCAGAAAGATACGAAAACCCTTCAGCCCGCCGCGGAGTTCCCGGCGCGCCAATGCCGCGGACACCCGGAGACTGGGGTATACGCTCACGTCGCCGCCAGTTCGAGTCTGGTCTGCGGTCGTTCTTCACCGCTGTCCGGGGCAGCCCCATCGAGCACCAGCCCGTCCGCGACGCGCACGTTGCGACCGCATCGTCCGGCCAGTTTCATGTCATGGGTGATCAGGACCAGGGTCGCCATGCGCTGGACGCTCAACTCGAACATCAGATCGATGATCTGACCGCCCGTGGTTCCGTCGAGATTACCGGTGGGTTCGTCCGCCAGCAGCAGTTTCGGTTGCGGCGCGATGGCGCGGGCCAGGGCCACCCGTTGCTGCTCTCCCCCGGAGAGCTGGCTCGGATAGTGGCCCAGCCTGTGTCCCAGGCCCACGGTAACCAGCTCTTCCCTCGCTCTGTCGAAGGCATCCCGGCGCCCCGCAAACTCCAGCGGAATCGCCACGTTCTCCAGCGCTGTCATGGTCGGCACCAGATGAAACGCCTGGAACACGATGCCTACGTTGTCCCGCCGAAACAACGCCAACTGATCCTCGCTCATTCGGGTGAGTTCCTGACCGGCCACCCGCACACTTCCCGAGGTCGGGTTTTCCAGACCGGCCATGATCATCATCATGGTCGACTTTCCCGCACCCGAGGGCCCCACGACGCTGACCGTTTCACCGGTACCTATCTCCAGATCAATGCCGCGCAATATGTTCACGGGCCCGGCACTGCTATTCAGTGTTACATGAACATCTTTCAGGTCGACGATGGAATCCGGTTGCTGTCGCACATCGGTGGCTGTCAAAATGGTTGCTCCCTGTTGCAGCTCGTAGAATACCGCTTATGAGATATGGTGTCGGACCCCGTTATTTCAACAATGTTGCGCTTGTCATGAGATTTTTGCTACTGCTCGCGGGCCTCGGAAGCCCGTTCCACGGCGCCAATGCCGAAAACAATATTCGTATCATGGCATTTGGCGACAGCCTGACCGCGGGATTCGGCCTGGCACCGGCGGACAGCTTCCCCTCTCAGCTTCAGCGTGCACTCGAGGCAAGGGGCCTGCCTGCCCGGGTACTGAATGCGGGGGTGTCCGGCGACACCACTTCAGGGGGACTCGCCCGGCTGGACTGGTCGCTCAGCGACAGGCCCGACATGGTCATCGTCGCACTCGGCGCCAACGATGCCCTGCGGGGCATCGATCCGGCCATCACCCGGGCGAACCTGGCAGCGATTCTGGAAAAACTCCGGAGAAAAAAGCTGCCGGTGCTGCTGGCGGGTGCCTATGCCCCCCCGAATCTGGGCCGGGAGTACGAAGCGTCCTTCAACGGCATCTTTCCCGACCTGGCAAAGAAATACGATGTTCCGCTGTACCCGTTTTTTCTCGAGGGTGTGGTAACGGTTCCATCGCTCAACCAGGGAGACGGCGTACACCCCAATGCCGAAGGGGTGGCGGTCATCGTGGAACGCATAACGCCCTATGTGGTGAGTTTGATCGAATCTGTTACACAGACAATGTAGCCTGCGAAGAGCGAAGCGAAACGCGGTTAAAAAAAACTGTACCCGCGTTTCGCTTCGCTCCACGCAGGCTACGAACGCGGATCGTATGCTGACGGGCCTGTTACTGCGGTCGCAGCTTATAGGCCTCGTCGAAGATGTCTTCCAGGACAGGGTGTCCCCCCCGAAGACCGTCGATCACCTTTTTTGACCAGTCGAAGTAGGCCTGTCGCCGTTGCAGGCTCCAACCCCGGGGAGGACAACCGACGATGTCACGCAGATTGCATATCTTGTCCGACAATTTCACAAGCCGTGCCTGATCGGACAAATGGGGCGCGTGCAGTATCTGCATACGCTTGCGTTCCTGCTTTTCCAGCATCTGGTCGTCCGTGACTTCCTCGACAATCTGCCTGATCCTGGAACCGAACGCCTGATCGAGTTCCTCGGCGGTTGTCTCGGTGTCCTCCATGGTGTCGTGCAAAAGTGCGGCGGCGATCACCTCCGCATCGGTCACGCCGGCCTCGTTCACCAGCACATCCGCCAGTGCGATGGGATGGTTGATATAGGGTGAGGCTTCCAGGTCCTTGCGACGCTGGTCTCTGTGCTTGCCGGCGGCAAATGCCAGTGCTCTCACCAGCAGGGGGAGATCTTCAGGTGACATGTTTTTCCCCTGCAGGGTCTTGGTGGTCAAGGCGATAGGACCGTAGCCTGCGTTGAGGAACGAAACGCGGGTAAACTCCGCACTTTTTTCGACCTGTGTTTCGCAAGCTCAGCACATAGGCTACGAGAACAGTTTCCTGGCCCATTCAGACTGGGTGCAATACTACAGCGCTTTTTGCAGGGTAAAAGCGCCTCGAATATCTCCCGCTTTATAGCCTCGCGCCTTGTCCTCCGGATACAGTTCATCGAGAGAACTGGCAACCTCCGGTTTGATTTCGGAACCGTGGCAGTTCAGGCAGAGTTCGGCGGTCGGTATGGCCTTCATGTATCGAAAGGTCTTTTTGCCGTCGAGGGTCATAACCTCCGAATGCTCCATCTTGGTCACGTCTTCACCGGCCGTCTTGCGCGTCTCGAATTCTTTTAAAACCGTCAGCTCCCAGGCATCGGGTTTGTTATCGGGATTGCGCAGCTTTAGGCTGGTGCGGGCAACCTGCCAGCCGGTCTTTTCCCCGGTTTCTTCAGCTATCATCGGCGCCTTGACGTTGCAGACACTGATCGCGGTTACAGGACCGCCTTGCTTCATCCCCTGTTCCAACTCCCCCTTCAGAGAGCCGAAGAACTGCTTTACCACGCCACGGGCATCAGCCACCATGCTGCCGTGGCTGTCGGCCATGGCATTTCCGGAAAAGATGGCGCAAAAGGCTGCCGCAAGGATTGTTTTTTTCACTCTGTTTCTCCTTCAACTTCGATTATTGGGTATGAGTTTCGATTCTACGGCTCAAGGCCCGGAAATCAATAAATACCGGCTTGGAATCAGAGAATGGGCGCCAGAATCCTGCTCATCCCCTCGATCAACCTTACGCTGCGGTTCACTTTCCGCCGCGACTTTTCGGTAACCTCCACGGCCCTGTCGCAAAGCTCAAGAAAATCCCTTTCAAGTTCCAGTGCAACCCCGGCGCCGAAGAAAAAGGCGTTGGCCTCGAAATTGAGGCGAAAACTGCGCTGATCCATGTTGGCCGAACCGAGGGTCGAGAAGATACCGTCGATGGTGGCGGTCTTCGCGTGGGGCATGGCCCCATACATTTCGAACACCCGCACCCCCGCCGAGAGCAGTTCGTCCAGAAAAGAACGCCCGGCATGCAGCACCAGCGGATGATCCGATTTCCCCGGCAACAGCAACCTGACATCCACGCCACGCAGTGCCGCCGTCTGCAGTGCCATGAAAAGGGGCGCGTCGGGAACGAAATAAGGGGTCTCTATCCAGATTCGTTTGTGCGCCAGGGTGATGGCGGCGAACAGAAAGGTGTGGATGGCACGCCAGCGTTCGTCCGCCGGACCGCTGGCAAGAATCTGCGCCCAGACGCTTCCGGCCTCGGAAACCCGGGGAAAATATGCCGGGTTGACCAGGTCATCCCCGGTGGCGTGATACCAGTCCTGGCAGAAAACCTCCTGCAGCGAATGTACCACCTGGCCCTGCATCCGGGCATGCAGATCCAGCCAGGGGCTGGAAATTCCCGCATAAAGATCCCCCACGTTCATGCCGCCGGTGAAACCGGTCCGGCCGTCGACGACCACGATCTTTCTGTGGTTGCGGTTGTTCAGGGCCAATTGGCGGTTCAGGGGATTGACAGGGAGAAAACGCACCACCTGCCCTCCCGCTTCAAGCAGGTCCCCGAAAAATGCCCTTTTGGCCCCGCGCGACCCCACGTCATCGATCAGCAGCCTTATCTCTACACCCCGGGCGGCGGCACGGGCCAGAGCGTCGCGCATACGCTGACCGGTCCTGTCATTCTCCCAGATATAGTAAACGAGATGCACATGGTGCTCCGCCTTGTCGAAGGCCTCTTCCAGGGCGTCAAAGGCGAGAGGGCCATCCCGGTATAACTGGACCGCGTTGCCGGGTTGGGGACCTGACTCGTCGAGCTTCTCCGCAAGATGCAGAAATGACAGGGGCATATCCACCCCGGATTCCCACTTCACGGTGCGGGTGAGCAACTGGCTCAGGGCAGGCTCCAGCCTTTTTTCGACCTTGCGCCGCTTGCGGCGGCGCAGATGCAGGCGGGTGGTCCCCAATACCCAGAAGGCGAGCAGCCCGATAAACGGGACCAGGACAATGACCAGTATCCAGGCCAGCGTTGCACCTGACTCCCGCCGCTGCAGGATAATGGTGGGAATCAGAATGGCGACGATGATCAGGTCCAGCAACAAAAGCAACCAGCCCAGGTCGAACCAGCCCAACTCGAACGCGTTCATCTCAGCCGATCACCGGGGGACAATCGCCGGGTGGAACAGTCACTGCCTTAGAGCCCTCACCAGCTTGAGCAGTTCCGGGTCGTCTCCCATGCGCATGCTCAATGAAAGATCGAAATCCTCACCCGGCACCAGTCCGAAGCTGGTCATGCCCCAGTTGTAGTCACCGGGTTCGAATCGCTGCTTGGTGGGCAACAGCGCCCAACGAAAGGCGATGCGCGGTCCTTTTTCGATATTCAGTCCCTGCCAGTAACGCTCCCAGACCTCGCGGGTCTTCAGGAGCAGTTGCCGAATGCTGCCGGCAAGCCTACAGGGGTGAAGCGCAATGCGCTGAACGCCCAGACAGGGAGCCTGGGCCGGACTTTCAAGCATAGCTTGAAAGTATTCACGGCGTCCC
>JAHEHQ010000021.1:0-2826 GCA_024644505.1 Gammaproteobacteria bacterium | reverse complement strand
CAGGAGCAGTTGCCGAATGCTGCCGGCAAGCCTACAGGGGTGAAGCGCAATGCGCTGAACGCCCAGACAGGGAGCCTGGGCCGGACTTTCAAGCATAGCTTGAAAGTATTCACGGCGTCCCGCAGCCAGGTGTGAGGCTTTGTCACCGTGAGTAACATATATCACGTCATGGGCCGTTCCGACGCCAGATCAGGCTCCCCGAGATGCTGCAGGATGGCTGCACGGGAGGCATCTCTCAACTTCACGGCAGCCCCCCAGTCGGATCCTTCCCCGATAATGGGTTTCCCCATCCTGATGATCACCTTGCCCCGGCGCGGAAACCACTCCTGATCCCGCAGCACCGAACGGGTGCCCCGAATGATCACCGGAACTACCGGCACATTGGCTTCCGCGGCCGCGGAGAAGGCCCCCATGTGAAAAGGCAACAGGCCCGGCGCCCGCCTGAGCGTGCCTTCGGGAAAGAAAAGCATGGAATTCTCCCCCCGGAGGGCCTGAGTGATTTGACGGGCATCCGCCACGCTGCGCTGCCGGTCGAAGCGCTCGACGAATACGGCACCGATCTTCCTGAGGAAGAGACGGGGTATCAGCTGCTGTTCCAGCGCCTCCTTGGCCACGAACCCCACCTGCCCCGGCAGGGCAGCCACCAGCACCACACCATCCAGATAGCTGGCATGGTTGGACACCAGCACACAGGAACCTTTCCTGGGGAAATTCTCCAAACCCTCGGTTATCAGGGGGATCCCGGCGAGGCGAAACAACAACCGCGCCCCGGCCCCCATCAGACGCCAGCACCGCTGCCTTCCGGGAACCACGACCACCAGCAGCCAGACCGGGGGTGCCAGCAACCAGAAGAGTATGCGGACGTAGAGTGCGTATGCCCAATCCCGCAGCTGTCGACGCATATTTCTAAAACGCGGCCCAATACTGGCCAGGGCGAGCCTGGTGAACTGCCACCACACGGCCCTCGTTCCCCTGCCGATCTCCCCCTTTTCGTAGAGATCCCGAACGGCGGTGCGGCGAATCTTTCCGCTTGAGGTCTTGAGTACGGTATGGGGCGGCGCCAGCACCACCTCGTCGGGAGGCATGCCCAGGATATCGACCGCCAGGGACCTGACTTTCTCGCGCAGTGCCTCCAGCGTGTCCGGGGCCGTCTCCCGGGACTCGGCGACCAGCACCACCCGTTCCGTGCCGGAATCCGGGTCCAGACTGCCGAACATGGCGACGCAGCCCTTGCGAATCCCGGGGATCTCGCCCACCGCCTCTTCCACTTCATAGGGGTAGATATTTCGTCCGCCGCGAATGATCAGATCCTTGACCCGGCTGGTCAGGTAAAGATCACCGTTGGCGATGTAGCCCAGGTCGCCGGTATTGAGCCAATTCCCGTCAAACAGATTGCCGGTGGCCTCCGGGTTGCGGAGATAGCCCCGGGTGGCGGAAGGCCCCTGAAACTGGATCCGTCCTTCCCTGCGTTCCGGCAGTTCCCTGCCGGTGGGATCCACCACCCGGATCTGGTACCCGGTCAATGGCTGACCACAGGGGACGAACTCAAGGATGTCGGTATCCGCACTGCCGGGGGGTAGTGCCTCTCCCCTCGTCAAAAGGGGCTGGCGCTGTACCAGGTCGATCGGCGGCTCCCGTCCAATCGGCGGAAAAGCAAGGCCCACGGCGGCCTCTGCGAGGCCGTAGACAGGCGCAAGCACGTTGGACCGGAGACCATACGAGGCAAATCGTTCCCGGAATCTCCTCAGGGTGTTCGGGCTGACCGGTTCGGCACCGTTGAAAGCCATGCGCCAGCTTCCCAGGTCAAGGCCTTCGATGTCCGAGTCGAGAAGCTTTGCAAGGCAGAGTTCATAAGCGAAGTTGGGCGCCGCCGAGAGGGTGGCCCTGTGTTTGTGAATAGCCCAGAGCCAGCGGCTTGGGTGGGCCAGAAACGTCAGCGGCGACATCAGCACCAGCGGCATGGCAAAGTAAAGACTGCCCAGCCAGGCGCCGATCAGGCCCATATCGTGATACAGGGGCAGCCAGCTGACAAAGACATCGGTGGAATCCGCCCGGACCGCGTCACCCATGGCGCGGATGTTGGCCAGCAGATCCCCGTGGGACAGCACCACACCCTTGGGCTGGCCCGTGCTGCCCGAGGTGTACTGGATAAACGCCGTGTCATCCGTTTTCGCAGAGACCCGCCGAAACGCGTTGGCGTCGGTGGCCAGTTCATCGGGGGTGACGACAGCCTTGAGCCCGTCAACCTGTGCGCGCAGCAGCCGCGCCACGACGATCGCCTCGGGCATCGTGATGAGCAGCGTCGTACGGGCATTGTCGAGAATTCCCGCATGCCGACGCATATGGTCTTCGAGCTGGGAGGGCCTGGCCGGCGGGTAAATGGGCACGGGAACACCACCGGCCATCAGGATACCGAAAAAGCTGAAGAGATAATCCCGTCCGGTGGGAAGCATGATGGCAACGGTGCTCCCGGGTTCCAGACCCCATGACTGAAGCCCGGCGGCCATCGCACCCGCACCTGCCCACAGGGCCTGGTAACTGATCTCTTCGGGATCCGGGCCCTCTCCGTACAGATAGACATGGGTGCGCTGGGGATGCACGCCCAGATGCCAGTCGAGGGCCTCGACGAGGGTTTTGGCCTTGTCCGGCCGACCCGTGGTATCTGCCTGAACGGCCGGCTCCACCCGCTGTTCAGGTGCCGCGGATACCAACCCGGATGGGACTGTGCGCAACGCCTGAAGCAGATCACGCGGGGTTTCCGCACCTGCCAGCAACCGTTCCGGAAAACTCGTGGAGAAGGCCCGCTCGATACGGAGCATCAGTTCC
>JAHEHQ010000260.1 GCA_024644505.1 Gammaproteobacteria bacterium | reverse complement strand
GCGGGATGCGCAGGATTCAGCAGAAGGTTTCGCTGCTGGGGTACGAGTACGCTCGGGACAGTCAGCGCCAGCGACAGTCCGCTGGCGGCCCAATCGTCGCCGATGGCTGCGGTGGAAGAGGGGGGAGGGTCATGGCGCCAGTCGCCGGGCAGGGCTTTTTCTTCCAGTGACATCACATTGTCGTCAGGCAGTTCCAGACTGAACAGCAGGTATTGATTCAGAATCTCGCCATGATGCAGATGCACCAGCAGTTCCAGAGCGGCGAGGGCGATAGTATCTGAGGCGTATATCATCGCCACACCCTTGCTGTTCCACCGTCCCCCAAAGGTTTTCGCCCCGGAGCCGTCCAGTGCCGTGTCGGCGTAGCGTGCCTTTGCCAGGCGATAGGCCCGCATCAACTGCAGACGCCATGTTCCAGGCGTCCGATGAGATCCCTTACTTCGCCCGCGCCGGCCTCTGTGTCGAGGAACTGCAGCGGGCTCTTTCCTCCCAGGGCCTTGGCAGGCTCATTGAGCCAGCGCCGTGCCGAATCGGCATCACCCTCGAACAGCTGAAGTGTGTTGCCGTAGGCCGCGGCGATGCGGTAAATCCGGTCGCTCTCCTCCGCAGACAAAAGCCTCGAGGCGCTCTTGCGGCGCCGCGTAAGGGTGGCCGGGGCGATCTTTGCCACCTTGAGCAGGGTTTGCTGGGGGAGTTGAAGTTCATTGGCCAGCTTTTCGATGACCGTCACCCGGAAGCCGTGATGGATCTGCTCCACCAGCCCGGCCCGGTCTTTGACCAGGCCCAGTCGCCGAAGGATCTCCTTGCCGGTAGGCGTGCTGGGTATATTTTCTGAGTATTGGGGAGACCGACGGGGGGTGAAGGTTTTTACCTGCGCAGTCATTGTTGAATTCCTTGGCAGCTCATATGGAATAAAGTATACCATCATATGAACTAACGCAAGAGAGATCAGGATCTACTTGGTAATGTTTACACCCCGGCTACTTGACCCCCTTCTCCATGAAGAAATCCCGGTACTGGTAGTCCACCTCGTTGATGTGGTGATACAGCCAGCCCCAGAGCAGGTCGGTGAGTTTCCCCTTGAATTTGATATTCCGGTTATTGATCTGGGACTGCACCTTGGCCAGTTCATTCACAAACTGGTCGTGCAGCTTTTTGTGGGCCTCGAACTCGGGATAGCCCTGGGACCGCATCACCTCCTCTTCTTCACGGAAATGAACGGCCACGAACAGGCTGATGCGGCTGAATAGGGCATCCACATGTTTCCAGTCCGAGGCTTCGGGTTCCCTGGTCGAAAGCTCCTCGACGATCTGACTGAACTCCACGGCATAGCTTGCCAGCCGCAGGTGCTGTTTGTTGAATTCCGATACCCCGACATTCTTCAACAGACAATGCTGGCTTTGCAGGACATCCGAGCCTTTCAGTCCGAACATAAGGTGTTTCTCCGGTTGGGATAAATGGGGTTGTGATCCGTGGCTTATAGCATATCTCTGTATCCTGCGCTTTGATCTGGGCAAAGTCCGCAAATGCCAGTTGTGATAATCTCCTCAGGTGTGAGGGATATGCGTTCCAGGCCGTTTTGATCATGTGCGGAATCAGAAAAATACTGTTGTTTCTCTGCTTTAGCCTGAGTTTGTACGGCGGATTGGCTCATGCGCAGGACAGGGTAACTGCGAAGCCGGGAGAGAAGGCGCTATATGGCGGTGGAACTCATGATGGAGCGGTGACAATACCAGAGAGCCGCACTCCACCCATGGGAACCGGGGTGGATGGTCCGGGCCCGGCTGCGCAGAAAAAGCGGGACATGACGGGATTCTGGGTAATCGGCATATTGATAAATATCGTGGTGATGTCCGCTTTCGCCGTCTGGGCCGTCGGCCAGTGGCGAAAGAGCGGCAGGTAACGGGATCAGGGCTGTTATGGATATAATATCTTTTCTTCCCCCCCTGCAGGCAGGCCTCAATCTGACGGCTGCCGTTCTTATCATTGCCGCCTTTGTTTTCGTCCGCAGGCAGAACACCTGGGCACACAAAGCCTGCATGGTAGCCGCGCTGGTCGTTTCCTCCCTTTTCCTGGCCTCTTATCTCTACTACCACAACCAGGTGGGCTACGTACCCTTCAAGGGGGAGGGATTGATCCGACCGGTCTATTTCACCGTTCTTTTTTCACACATTTTACTGGCCATAGTGGTCGTGCCCATGATCCTGGTTACGGTGGGTGCGGCGATCATGGATAGGGTAAAGCTGCATCAGCGGTTGACGCACTGGACCCTGCCCGTATGGCTGTATGTTTCGGTTACCGGTGTGCTGATCTACCTGTTCGGCTTTCACCTATACCCGTGACGGGCGCCGGATCGATAAACCGAACTGAAACAGGAGATGCCGGAAAATGCTTGGCTTCATTCTTTATACGGTCGCAGGCCTGGTCCTCTATTTTCTGTCCGATTGGATACTGAATCAGATAGAGGTCAGGCGCGGCCAGCGATTTGAAAACCGATCCGTGGTCTTTTTCGTGATAATTCTCGCGCTGGCTGTGGTCGTGTTCAGCCTGATCGACCACATCATGGCGGGCCACGTTGGATAGGGCTGGCGCTCAACGCGGGAACAGGCCAGCCATCACAGTCCCTGATCGCCCCTAATCGGAACCGGCCCCGGACACGTCAACCGCCTGAGGTCCTTTCGGTCCGTCCTGCACATCGAACGTTACCTGCTGTCCTTCGGTCAGGGTCTTGAATCCGCTGCCCTGGATTGCGCTGAAATGCACGAACACGTCACTGCTGCCATCTTCCGGTGCTATGAATCCGTAACCCTTGGATTCGTTGAACCATTTAACGGTGCCTTTTTTCATAACTCATTTTCTCCGAGGTGTGTAATTCCAAAAGTATCACAAAAGATAAAGCATCGAACACATCAATCTCAGTCCCGCCTTTCAGGCCACATGGACCTGAACACCACCACCAGGTACAACACGCCGCCGATGATGGCGATCAGCCCTCCCAGGCCCATCAGCCCCATGCCGGCGATCTTTTCGATACTTTCCAGCCCCTGGGCCGCGCCGGCGGTTTTGCGCTGCACGCCGTACCCCCCGGACCAGGCGAGTCCGAGTACGTGAAACAGCTGCCCCAGGCCGTAGATAACCGGCTGCAGCCTGACCATCCGGCCCACGGGCTCCCGGAAACCCAGGCGGGGCAGCAGATGGTAGGTGAGGCCCATGAATGCCAGGGTCACGGCGACGATCGAACCGTGGTAATGGGCGGGCACCGTGACATTGCTGCCGCTGATCATGAATCCGATGATGCCGCCGGCGCCGAACAGGATGATGGAAAAGCGCAGTGCGGCCCGTTCCGCGCGCTGTCGGTCCGTGGCCCTGGACCCGGCGAGAAAGACCGGCAGCAGCACCAGCGCAATGGGCAGGGCGGCCAGTCCTCCGCCGTATTGCATCTGCAGGGTGAAGCCCAACAGGTGAAACGGGGAGCCCACATCGAAGGCAAAATAGATATAGAGCGTCACCAGTGCCGGCAGGGCACCCAGGGTGAACAGCAGCAGGGTAACCCGGGGGCTGAGGCTGGGGGCCGCTCCACAAACCGCGGCCAGCCACAGCCAGGCCACCAGCATCAACTGGGTGTGGGTGATCTGCAGGGTATGGCCGCCACCCCAGAACAGCAGTTCGTAATAGTGGCTGCCCTCGGTGCCCTCCGGCATGCCGAAATAAGAGGCCAACAGGGCAAGGATGGAAAGCAGTGCGACCAACAGCCCGGTATAGAGACCGAACCGCAGGGCGCCGCTGCCGCTGATGGTCCTGCCGACAGGCACCGAGAACGCAAGTCCCCTGATAACGAGCAGCGTGAATCCCAGGCCGAAGACCCCCAGCCCGACAAAGAAAACCGGGTCCTGAAGGACCGGAACGTAATTGTTCATGAAGGGGCCGCCTGCCCCCAGAAAAGGCGACAGGGAGAGAATGACAGACCCGGCCACGGCCAGCGCCAGGGCCAACCAGCCGCAGGAGATGCAAGCCTCCTTACTGTTGAGGCTCCAGAGGACGCCGGCGAATGAGAGAAACCATACCAGTACGGTAAGGTCCACATGCACCACCAGGGCGGTATGGAAAAAATCCACCCAGGGAAATATTTCCTGGATCCCCGGTGTGCGGGAAAGCACGATCAGAATGGTGAAAAGACCGCCCACCACCAGTGATCCCACGGCCAGGGACAACCAGCCGACAGCCAGGCGGCCCGCGCCACCGCCGGGTACATCCAGGGTGTAACTGTCAATCAGCGGATTGTTGTCCAGGGGATCGGTGTTCATAAAAGAAACTGGT
>JAHEHQ010000259.1 GCA_024644505.1 Gammaproteobacteria bacterium | reverse complement strand
TCAGGTAAGATCAAAGGCCACGGGTAACGACAAGCCGGCACTTATCAACACAGAATGCTAAAAAGACTCTTAATCCTTATCAGCCTGTTTCCCGCGATCGTCCCGGCCTCCGAGTCCGTGGACAATGGGCTTCGAATAGCCATGGCGGCAAGCTCCAGCACTTCGGGAGCGGACAGCACGTCACCCCTTTGGCAGCAGTTGAATCCCAAAGGCCTTAGGCTCAAATCCGAAGCGGCTATCGTGGTAGACCGGTTCGGCAACGAAGTCTACGCCAAACGGGTGGATGAATCGCGGCCCATCGCGTCGATTACCAAGCTGATGACCGCCATGGTCATTCTGGACGCCCCCGTCTCCCTGCAGGAACGCATCACGATCACCAAGGAAGACCGGGACCTGGTGCGCCTCACAGGTTCACGCCTCAAGTACGGCGCGACCCTGACCCGCAAGCAGCTGGTGCGCCTGGCGCTGATGGCTTCGGAGAACCGCGCCGCCAGCGCCCTGGCCCGTACTTTTCCCGGCGGCAGAGAGGCCTTTGTCCGGGAAATGAATCGCAAGGCGCGAGACCTGGGAATGAGTCAGAGCCGGTTTGCCGACGCCGCCGGGCTGGACGCCGGCAACGTGGCATCGGCCAGGGACCTCGTGAAACTGGTTGAGGCGGCCCGGCAATACCCGTTGATCCGTGAGGCCACCACGACAAGAACCGCCAAAGTGCATCCCTACAGGGACCGCGGCCCGTTGAAATATAACAACACCAACCGGTTGTTGAAAAACGACGTTTGGGAGATCGGGCTCAGCAAGACCGGCTACATCAACGAATCGGGACGCTGCCTGGTGATGTGGGCTGACATCGTGGGGGAGCCCGTGGTTATCGTGCTGCTCGATTCCTTCGGTAAACTGACTCCTTTTGGCGATTCGAACCGAATTCGCAAATGGATAGAATCGAGTGTCGAGGGGTAATATCCGAGGCGGCGAGCCTTCGTTTTACTGTACCATCACGGAACGCCGGTTGCCCTCAATGTAGTCGGCGAGAATGCGCGCCACCTCATTGAGCATTATCCCGGAAACTCCCTCATCTTCCGACTCACCGTCCTCGCTTTCATCCTCGTCTTCATCCTCTTCGCTCAGGGGCGGCAGTCCCTGGGATGACCTGAAACGATTCTGATGTTCCTTGCGCCGGGCCTCCTGCCCCTCCCACTCTTTCTTACGGCTGCTCTCCAACAGGGAGACGGTGTCCTTTTCCCGTACTTCAAGAATCAGTTTTTCCTGCTCCGCAAGATACTTGAAACCCGGATCGTGCTGAATTCTCTCGAAGTGCCGATCCCGGTACTTGTCAATGGTGTAGCTGCCCTTGGGTTTGTAGTTTGCCGCTGCTATTCTGGCCCAGGGCAGTGCATTCTCCAGCCCCCGTTCCCCGTGTTCAACCGCGCCCGCCGCAGAGGGGAACTCTATATCCGGCACCACACCCTTGAACTGGGTACTGCCCCCGTTGACCCTGAAAAACTGCGCCATGGTGAGGCGCAGACGTCCCAGACCGTCATTGCCCCCCTGCACGAACCTGCCCAGATCGACCAGCGTCTGCACTGTTCCCTTGCCGAACGTGGGTTCCCCGATAATGATACCGCGCCGGTAGTCCTGTATGGCCCCGGCAAAGATCTCGGAGGCGGAAGCGCTGTTGCGATCCACCAATACCGCCAGAGGACCGCTGTACACCACCTCGGGATCAGGATCCAGTTCCACTTCGACATCACCGGTGGCATCCCTAACCTGAACCACGGGACCTGACGGAATGAAAAGTCCGGTAAGTTCCGTAGCTTCTATCAGAGAGCCGCCCCCGTTTTGGCGAAGATCGACAATCACACCGTCCACACCCTCTGCAACAAGTTCCTCGAGCAGCTTGCGCACATCCCGTGTGGTGCTTCTGAAATCCTTGTTCCCCTCGGACTGGCCCCGGAAATCGCGATAAAAGGCGGGAAGATCGATGACACCGATTCTGACCGGACCCATGCCGTCCAGGCCCTCGATAATCGATTTTTTTGCCGCCTGGTCCTCGAGATTGATCTTGTTCCTGACCAGCTTGACATCCCTCGTGGGACCCTCGCTACCGCTGTTTTTCGGAAGCAGCCGCAGCTTGATGAGGCTGCCCTTCGGGCCTCGGATCATATCCACGACATCCTGCAGCCGCATACCGACCACATCCACGATCTCCCCGCTCAAACCCTGGCCGACCCCGACGATCCGGTCACCCGACTTGATCTGACCGCTCAGGGCCGCGGGCCCTCCTGGTACGGTACGCATCACTTCCGTGTACTCATTGATATTGCGCAGCACGGCGCCTATGCCTTCCAGCGAAAGGCGCATGCTGATATCAAAATTCTCAGACACCCTGGGCGACATGTAGGAGGTATGGGGCTCCAGGCTCTGGGTGTAGGCATTGATAAAGGTCTGGTAGACATCATTGGAAACCAGCTGATGGGTGCGCCGCGCGATCCCTTTGTAACGTTTCTCAAGGGTGGTCCTGATCTCTTTCTCCTGCTTGCCGCTGAGACGCAGACTGAGGATGTCGTTCTTGATCCGCTTTCGCCAGAGATCGTCCAATGCCTCCTGACCGGCTGCCCAATCTGCCTTGCTTCGATCAAACCGGTAGTCTTCCTTGATTTTGAAATCGAAGGGCTCTTCCAATCGTTGCAATGCAAAGGCGACACGTTCGTCGATGCGCTTGAGATAGACCTTGAAGATGCCGAAGGCCGGATCCAGACGCGCCATTCTGAGTGCATCGTCAAGGCGCTCGTCGTAGACGGAAAAGCGGTCTATGTCCTGCTGGGTGAAGAAGCTCTTGTTGGGGTCGAGGGACTCCAGATACCGTTGGAGTATGGCCTTGGACATGTCGTTGTCCAGACGATGCTCCTTATAGTGGTATTTGTCGATCACTCTGAGGATTATCAGGGTAGCCTGACGCTGTTCCCGGGTTGGCTCCAGATCCTCAAGGGAAACCTGAGACGCTTTCGACCAGGCAACACCCGAGCAGCCGATGATCAGCGCGACAAAAACCAAGAAATTCCGAAGCTTCATGTGTGTAATCCTGACGGGAACTCTTATAGG
The DNA here is from genome assembly GCA_024644505.1 of Gammaproteobacteria bacterium. Lineage (GTDB taxonomy): Bacteria > Pseudomonadota > Gammaproteobacteria > Chromatiales > Chromatiaceae > JAHEHQ01. Next base: position 1,227 of record JAHEHQ010000259.1, on the reverse strand, counting down.
ACCGGCAAAAACCCGTTTTGTTTCAGGCACCCGATATACCGAGAGTCTAGCACGGAGTTTCTGGGTACCAACCGGTTTCGCTGCCCTGTTTTCCCTAAGGTAACTCGGGGTGCAGCCCTGTGACAAGATCCGTAAAGCCCTTTTCATCCGGACCTATGTAACCGTGACGTATAAGAAAATCGATAATTACCAGGTTGCAGTTAAGCTTGAATTGCTCGGAATCCCTGACTATTTCCATGACTTTCTCTAGCGGCCACAGGTGGAATTCCTGCACCTCACCGTCATTGCATACGGGTTGGAAATCACCGGGCAGTTCCAGATCGTAACAATAAATCGTGTCGGGTTTCAGACCGTTATCGGTGTCGGCGGCATAGGTGACGGTCCCGGTCGAAACCGCTCTGAGCGCCAGATTTTCGGGTACTCCCGCTTCTTCCCAGCACTCCTTGACCAGGTTCTTTTCCAGGCTGATTTTCCAGGGCAGCCCACCCGCCACCAGATGGTCCAGCTTGCCGGGAAACCGAATCCGATCGTCGGCCCGTCGGCCAACCCACATCCCTATCTCATCACCGTCCCTGACAAAAGCGTTTATGTGCTGGCCGAACGCCCTGATACCGAAATAGGTTACCGCCGCGCGGTCAATAAGCAGCATCTGCCGGTCCCTGTCCCCCGTGGTTACCGGAAAAAGTTCTCCCAGCAACGGGCTTATCAATCCCTGCGCCGACATCTCCCCGAGCACCCCGGCCAGGGGCCTGCTGCGTGCCTCGACCTCACCCGGCGGCGTTGCCAATCTCAGCACACCCGGCGCAAGTTCCATCACTTCATGCCAGCGGGCCAACTCCCTGGCGAAACCGGGACGAACCCATCCCACCGTCTGACCATCGATGACGAAGGGAATATATTTCCCGGGATCGTGATTGTTACAAGCCTTGATATGGTCTGAAAACGCCATCGAGGTCAGTTGAACACCAGTTCCGCATCGATGACCCTGGCACCGAATTTCTTCAGCTGGCCGGCATTGGAAATACCGGTGATGGGCGTTTGGAAACTTGCCCTTTCCCCGGGCCGCAGGGTCTGATTGAGTCGGTGAGAGCCGCCGCGGTAGATCTGGCCTGATGCATCGAGTCTGCCGTACAGGACCACCGGATTTTTGACCGTTGCCGAAGTGCCATTCGAAACCCGCACCAGCAGACGCCCACGGGTATCTCGGCCTACCCGCGCCTGCAGATA
>JAHEHQ010000258.1 GCA_024644505.1 Gammaproteobacteria bacterium | reverse complement strand
GCCAGCGTCCAGAGATTGTCGCCGTTTCGTACCGTATGATCGATTCTGCCGGTGCCCTGCGGCCCCGATTGGGGTGAACTGATTTTGGCCGCGGCATAGCGGGTGTTCTCACCGGAGGAAGCTACCGGAATCAGCAGGTATTTTCCTGCCCTTATGCGGCTGCTTCTGAGTTTGTTGGCCTGCTTGACTACACCAACGGTCGTCTGATGCCGACGGGCGATCACGGACAGGCTGTCACCCCGCTTTATCCTGTACCGTTTCCATTGGATGCGCTGATCCGGGTCAAGCCTCGACAACGCTTCCATAAAACCCGGGATCTTATCAGTCGGCAACGAGAGTTGATGGGGCCCCAACGGATCGGTTGCCCAGCGGTTGAAGCCGGGATTGAGTTGACGCAGGTCCTCAAACGACATGTCGGCCATATCCGCTGCCAGGGCGAGGTCCAACTGTGTCTCGATGTCAACCAGCCCGAAATAGGGCTGGTTGGGGATAGGGTCAAGGGCAACGCCGTACGCCTCCGGATTGCCTATGACCTTTGAAGTGGCAAGCAACCTGGGAACATAGGCACGCGTTTCCCTCGGCAGCTTAAGAGACCAGAAATCAGTTGGCTTTCCCGCCTTCTCATTTCGTCTGATAGCCCGTTTCACCTTCGCGGCCCCTGCATTGTAGGCGGCCAGGGCAAGCTCCCAGTCACCGTCAAACCTGCCGGCCAGGTACTGCAGGTAGTCAAGTGCCGCGTGTGTGGCCGCCACTACATCCTTACGGCCGTCGTACCACCAGGTCTGTTTCAGACCATACATTTTTCCGGTCGAAGGCATGAACTGCCATATACCGGCGGCCCGCCTGGGAGAACGCGCATTGGGCCGGAAGGCACTCTCCACCATAGGCAAGAGCGCCAGTTCTCCCGGCATGTCTCTTTTCTCCACCTCCTCGACGATGAAATGGAGATAAGGTCGTGCACGCTGCTGAACCCGTTCGAAATATGTCTGATGGGATTCATACCACTGGATTTCGCTTTCGACCCGCCGGTTGTCCGGAACGGTCAGACGAAATCCCCGACGCATGCGTTCCCAAACGTCATCTACCTCCGCATCCACCATCAAATCACCATTGGGCGTCCGATGTTTCCCACCAAGCCTGGTGCCCGGCGAGGAAGGGTAGTAGGGTGACGATTGCGGCTGGGTTTCGGATCCTGCGGTAGGCGGCTGTCCAGGTTCGGGCGCGACCTGCCTTTCCTCGATGGTCGCCTGACAACCCGCCAGGGCCGTAAGCAGCATCACCAGCAGAAAAAGAAACTTTCGATTCTTTGCAGGCATCGGGTGTCCAATCGAGTGTGGGTTTTTGACGGGTCTTGCCAGAAGTATCGGCAGCTTTGGCGAGCCCTTGGCTAAATATACGCAAACCGCGGCATCAATACCAGAAAATGTGAACCATTTCCTATTGTTGATTACGCTGTTTCCAAACTTCCGCAGAGTGATAACATGGCCGTCTGGCAGGCTTTTTGGGTACATCCATGGAGAAAAACGAGCCCCTTCAGTCGGAATCGGCCCTTGATGCAGGACTGAAACAGTGGTTTACAGCACCCCTGGGCTCTATGCTCCTCGGGCAGGAGTCCGAGGCCCTGAAATCTGCGTTATCCGGCGTTTTCGGACACTACCTGGTCCAGGTCGGTTTTCCCGATCTTGAGAAAGGCCCCATAGCGTATGAATCCCTGAAGTATCATGTGTTCACGGCACCGGGCACCCCGGATCATGAACGATCCAGGTGGATTCGCGCAGATCCTTCGAGACTGCCCATAGCCACTGACAGTACCGATGCCGTCCTGATACAACACACCCTGGATTTTTTTCCAGACCCGCATCAGGTGCTGCGTGAGGCGGACAGGGTCCTGATTCCCGAGGGACGTCTCATCATTCTGGGTTTCAATCCCTGGAGCTTGTGGGGACTATGGCGTATGTTTCGCAGACACAGCGACAAGGTGCCCTGGTGCGGCAGGTTTTTTTCCCCGGGCCGGGTCACCGACTGGCTGTCATTGTTGGGATTCGATGTGGAAACGACCGCTTCTCTCATGTTTAGACCACCCTTGCGTCACAGGGGGCTGATGAACAGGCTTGACATCATGGAACGACTGGGAGCCCGCTGGTGGCCGATCATGTCCGGCGTATACCTGCTGGTTGCGGTGAAACGGGTCTCGACCCTGACGCCATTGAAGCCGGTGTGGAAGCTACCCAGAGGTATTCTCGGAGGGCGGGCCATTGAACCCACCACCAGGAATGGACGTGGCTGAGCGGGTCCGGATTTTCACTGATGGGGCCTGCAGGGGAAATCCCGGTCCGGGTGGCTGGGGAGTACTGCTGAGCTATAAGGGAAAAGAGAAGGAGCTGTGTGGTGGTGAGTCGATGACCACGAACAACCGCATGGAACTGATGGCGGTCATAAAGGCCCTGGAGGCCCTGACGAAAACGGCACGGGTCCAGGTGACGACCGACTCGCAGTATGTGAAGAAGGGAATCAGCGAATGGATAAAGAACTGGAAGCGCAACGGCTGGAAAACGGCCGGCAGGAAACCGGTCAAGAATGCCGACCTATGGGAACGCCTGGATGCCCTGGTGAACAAGAATGATGTCACATGGGCCTGGGTCAAGGGCCATAGCGGACATCCGGAAAACGAACGGGTTGACGCGCTGGCCAACAAGGGCCTCGAAAGCATCCTGTAATCCAACAGATTAATCGAAGGCCGTCAATACTCATGCGCCAGATCGTACTCGATACCGAAACCACGGGATTGGAGCCGGAGCAGGGCCACCGCATCATTGAGATCGGCTGCGTGGAAATGATAGAGCGCCGTCTCACGGGGAATAATTTCCATCAGTATCTGCAGCCTGACAGAGAGATCGATCCGGCGGCCGTCGAGATCCACGGGATCACCAATGAATTTCTGGCGGACAAGCCGCATTTCGGCGACCTGGTCGATGACTTCATGTCATACATCCGCGGAGCGGAGCTGATCATTCACAATGCGCCTTTCGATACGGCCTTCATCAATCGGGAGCTGAAACTGCTGGGTGCGGGACTGCCGGTACTGTCGGAACTCTGCAGTATCACCGACACCCTGGTACTGGCCAAGAAGATGTATCCGGGGCAGCGCAACAGCCTGGATGCGCTATGCAAGCGCTACCAGATCGACAACAGTCACCGGGAACTTCACGGTGCGCTGCTGGACGCCGAAATCCTGGCTGACGTATATCTCACCATGACCGGTGGACAGACCACGCTCTCGCTGGACGCGCTGAGTGGGTCGGACGAGGCCAGTGGTTTCTCCGGTATCCGACGTCTGGAGGCAACCCGCCCGGCCTTGTCTATCGTCCCGGCAAGCCCCGATGAACTGGAATTGCACGAAGCCCGTCTGGATGCCATCGATAAGTCCAGCGGCGGAAACTGCGTGTGGAAAAAATTAGGGCAGGATTGACAGGGAGTCAGGTGAACAGACGCTGGTTGCCGTCGCGCTCCTCACCCTGAACGACGCATCGGAGGCGCTCGATATCCAGCAGTTGGATGTGTTTACGCTCTACCTTCAGCAGTTTTTCATCCTGGAAGCGGGTGAAGAGTCGGCTGATGGTTTCCACCGCAAGACCCAGATAATTGCCGATCTCGTGGCGGGACATGCTGAGATGAAAGTCCGAGGGGGAGAAGCCGCGGCGCTTGAAGCGCTCGGAGAGACTCAGCAGAAAGGCAGCCAGTCGCTCCTCGGCATTCTTTTTGCCAAGCAGCGTGAGCATGTTCTCGTCCTGACTGATCTCACGGCTCAACAGCCTGTACATCTGATGCTGAAGACTCGGGATGGTGGTGCTGAGTTCTTCAAGCTGATTGAAGGGTACTTCGCAAACCGCCGACGTCTCGAGGACCCGGGCCGAACAGTGATGCCGGGATTTTTCAATGGCATCCAGGCCGATGAGTTCACCCGGGAGATGAAAACCGAGAACCTGTTCCCCTCCGTCCTCACTGGGGGCGTAGGTCTTTACAGAACCGGTTTTCACGATGTAGAGACATTGAAACTTGTCGCCTTCCCGGAACAGGTAATCGCCGCGATGCAGCGGCCGGTTTCGTTTTACGATTTCGTCGAGCCTGTCCACGTCATTGGGCTCGAGCCCCATGGGGAGGCAAAGCGTCGACAGGCTGCAGCTCTTGCAGGCTATCTTGATTTTCTCGAATGATATGACTTTACGATCACTCACATTCACACCTGAAGAGGAACAGTTTAAGAATATTATTGTGCAGTTTTGATTGATCTGGATCAAGTGTTTTTTTGATCTGTATCAACCCCATAGTTA
>JAHEHQ010000257.1 GCA_024644505.1 Gammaproteobacteria bacterium | reverse complement strand
AGCACCATGGCGGTGCGCCGGTTGCGCTGGTTCGTTCGGCTACCCTGCATATTCAGCCGCCTGCCTGGGTTCCCACGATCCGGAATATCCCTGTCCAGAAGGGGACGGAGGTGAAAAACACGAACAGGGCAAAGCCCGCCAGCAGCAGGGCAACGCGGACGTTCTTTCTGCGCAGATCCGGCGATTGCTGATTCATGATCTCTGTGCTCCGCATTTCAGATCCCTCACTTGATGGTGGGTGCTACCGTCCAGGTGTGGAATGCCGGCGGTGAATCCAGCTCCCACTCCAGACCCTTGGCCCCTTCCCAGGCCTTGGCTTTGGCTTTCTTGCCGCCCCTGATGGTGGAGATGATGATATACAGGAACAACAGGTGGCTGAGTCCAAAGACAATGCCGCCGATGCTGGATATCACGTTGAATTCCGTATACATCACGTTGTAATCGATGATACGGCGGGGCATTCCGGCCAGACCCAGGAAATGCTGCGGGAAGAAGGTGATGTTGAAGCTGATGACGTTGGTCCAGAAAAAGATCTTGGCCAGGCGCTCGTTGTACATGTGCCCGGTCCACTTGGGCAGCCAGTAGAAGACGCCGGCAAAGAGTCCGAACACGGCCCCCGGCATCAGCACATAGTGAAAATGGGCCACCACGAACATGCTGTCGTGGTACTGCATGTCCGCGGGCACAACGGCCAGCATCACACCGCTGAGACCGCCAAAGGTGAACATCAGGACAATGGCGACCGCAAACAGCATGGGTGTTTCGAAGGTCATGGATCCCCGCCACATGGTGGCGATGAAATTAAAGATCATCAGCCCCACGGGTATGGAGATGATAATGGTGCCTATCATGAAGTAGGTCACCGCCCCCAGCGACATGCCGATGGTGTACTGGTGATGGGCCCACACCACCATACCGATGGTCGCCACGGCCAGCATCGCGCCCACCATGGAGTTGTAACCGAACAGCGGTTTGCGGGAGAAGGTGGGTATGACGTGGGACAGCACCCCGATGGAGGGAAGCAGCAGAATGTACACTTCGGGGTGGCCGAAGAACCAGAACAGGTGCTGGAACAGCACCGGATCGCCACCGCCCGCCGCATCGAAGAAACTGGTGCCGAAGTGACGGTCGAACAGCAGCATGGTCACGCCGCCGGCCAGAACCGGCACCACCAGGATCAGCAGAAAGGCGGTCACGAGCCAGGTCCAGCAGAACATGGGCATTTTCATCAGGGTCATGCCGGGGGCGCGCATGTTCAACAAGGTGACGATGATGTTGATCGAGGCCAATACCGAGGAGATACCCAGCAGGTGTATGGCAAAGATCAGAAAATCCATGGACATGCCCACCTGCACCGAAAGGGGCGGATACAGGGTCCAGCCGGTGTTGATCTGGGTGCCGCCGCCGGGGAAGAAGGGGACCACAAAGGAGAGGATCATCATGGTCGCCGCCGCGGGAAGAACCCAGAAGCTGAGATTGTTCATGCGGGGCAGCGCCATGTCCGGCGCACCGATCATCATCGGGATCATCCAGTTCGCCAGACCCGCCGCGGCAGGCATGACCGCGCCAAAGATCATGATCAGCGCGTGGTTGGTCACCAGGTTGTTGTAGAGATCCGGATCGACGAGCTGAATTCCGGGCATGAACAGTTCCGCGCGCACCACCATGGCACTGGCGCCGCCGAAGAACAGCATGGTCAGGGCAAACAGCAGATAGAGCGTGCCGATGTCCTTGTGGTTGGTACTGAAAAGCCAGCGCCGCCAGCCTTTCGGCGCGTCATGATGGTGAGCATCGTCATGCGTCAGGGTCGTGGTACTCATTTCCCGGTTCTCCTTTAACGAGCCTGTTTGACGTCGGCGGGCTGCACGACGTCACCAGTATTGTTGTCCCAGGCGTTGCGTTCATAGGTCACAATCGCCGCTATCTCAAGATCGTTCATCGATCCCCATGCCTGCATCGCCGTACCTTCCTTACCGTTCAGCACGATATCCAGATGGCCGGCGATCGGCCCCTTGGCTACCGGGGAATCCTTGAGGGCGGGAAAGGCCGGCGGCAGACCGAGTCCGGTTACCTGATGGCAGGCGGCACACTTGGTGTCGTAGACCTCCTTACCCTTGGCCATCAACTCGTCCATACTCCAGGTCTTGTCTGCGCTCGCCTCTGCCAGTGCCGCAACCTTGAGCTGATTCTGCTCTTCCTTCCACTCCGCGAATCTTTCCTCGGAGACCACTTCCACCACCAGGGGCATACGGGAGTGCCAGGTACCGCACAACTCCGCGCACTGGCCGCGGAACACACCTTCACGGTTCAGGTCCGCCCAGGTCTCGGTGACGTAACCGGGGATGGCATCTTTCTTGAAGCCCAACTCAGGCACCCAGAAGGCGTGCAGAACATCCGCAGACGTGTGCAGAAAACGTACCTTGGTATTGTTGGGCAACACCAGTCGGTTGTCGACTTCCCGGAGGTAGAGTTCTTGCGATTCCTCCTCGGGAATATATCGGCTCTCCACCTTGATATCGTGATCCAGATAGTCGAACTCCCACCACCACTGGTGGCCGGTGACCTTCACGTCCAGAAAATCCTTGCCCTCCGGAACTTCCCACACCTTCTTCAGCACGGCGTCGGCCTTGCTGGCAATGGTCAGGTCGACCCCCAGCACCATCACCGGAATAATCACCCAGGACCAGTGGCCAAACCAGGTTTCATGAAAGTGTTGATCGGCTTCGTAGCCCCTGCTCTTGCGGTGGGTGTACAGCGAATAAAAGACGAAGGCGAACACGATGACCAGCAGGACCGTGGCGATCCCCATCGTCATCATGTGGATGTCAAAGATCTCCTGGGCCACACCTGCAGCCGGCGGAGGGAAATTCAGTCCCCATTCGGCCCTTGCACCGCCCGCTGCCAGCAACCCAAGCGCAGCCGATGTAGAACCGATCAACGTCTTCGATCTGAAAAACATACCTTCTTTATCTCCCGTCGTGGCGGATGCTTGATGGCCTGTCTTCATCGTTATCGAAGTGGGCCGCCGCACCTGAATATTCAATGGTTATTTTTGTACCGCACAGCGTAATTCCTCTGCAAGAAACTCACGCTCGCTTTCAACCAGGTTCTTCCCGATCTCCACGTAACGACCGTGGGAACCCACATACAACCGGCTCGGATACCAATTGTATGGATCCTTGTTGTGCTTTATCTGAAGCCAGGCCGCAGGAAAGCCTATCTTACTCCCCGATGGATCATTTTCGCTGATCCAGACAGTATTGTCCTCGATCTCGATGATCTGCTGCCGCGACGCCCATCGAAACTGCCTGTAGATCACAAACCCGATGAGCCCCACTTCCAAGCCGGCAAAGGGTAGCACCACCCAAGCCCCCAACAGAAAAAAGTAGCACCCCACAGCAACCAGGCATGCTGTCAAAAAGAAAAAAACCCGTTTGGATTGTTTCCAGGACAGGCTTCGATTGGGCTTGATGACAAAGATTCTACGGTTACTTTCGGGACTTACATCCGACTCAACCATCAAATCTCCTACAGGTAGCCTTTGCGCCTAATATGTCGGCATATGACCCATATTTTTGGCGTAGTTTATGACTAAAATCAATTTCAAGGCAACCTTAAAGTTGTAGGGGAGAATATCATTATTTCCTTATATCTTTGATTTTCTGATCTCTTTTCCCTACATTACGCGAGTTTGAATTGACTGAAGGGTCTGCTTTATGCTCAATTCAATAACGTTCTCAACGAAGCGCTGTTCATTCAGATCAGCTCACGAAGCGGCTATGAGGTAATCGATGACCCCGAGCACAAACCCCGTTTTTCAGAGCGGGCCTGATAGGTTTCCCGGGATCAATGAGATTACCCTGGATCACCCCTGGCAGTGGATTGCCGCCGGCTGGCAGGATTTTCTGAAGACACCGGTTGTCAGTTTGAGCTACGGCTTGATGTTCGTGGTCGTCAGTTACCTGTTGACGGTTTTTTTCTATTCGGGGAACCTGTTCTATCTTGTTCCCCCATTGGCCGCAGGGTATTTTCTGGTAGCACCGATACTCGCCGTGGGTCTCTATGACATCAGTCGCCGCCTGGAAAAGGGTGAAGAGGCCACTATGTCCCATGCGCTGGCGGCCCTGAAGAGGAATCCTGCCAATCTGCTGATCATGGGCCTGGTGCTGATGATGGCATTGCTGGTCTGGATAATGATCGCCAACCTGGTGTTCGCCATATTCTATTCAGGGGTCTCTCTGACAATCGAAAACTTTATTCCTGCCCTGTTCCTGTCGGGTGAAAACACCGCTTTTCTGGCTGCAGGCATCGTCTCCGGCGGTGTGATTGCCCTGTTGGTATTCAGTATG
>JAHEHQ010000020.1:6197-14145 GCA_024644505.1 Gammaproteobacteria bacterium | reverse complement strand
CTTATCTTTTCCACCAGTTCATCAGTTTCTTTGGGATACAGCGGATAAAGAGAGAAGTTCTTCTTTATGACCCCGCAAAGATTGGTAACTCTGTCTCTTGGTAAAGTTCTAAGATTCTGTATTGAATCGAACACGAGTGTCAGGAAATCTATGACACCTTCACAGGTCTTCCAGGTCTTGCTGGATTCACCTTCCAGGTAGGCCGACTGGACCAGTACTTCCGGCCACCCGAGCCGCAAAAGATCCGTCAGCACAACGGATACAGACTTGTCCTTCAATTTTCCCGTCAGGAGGGCTTCCATTTTCAACCTGGTCGATCTGAGCCGTTCGTGGTCTTCAGTGCTGTCTTTTACGACGGCCAGATTTGATCTGAAACGCTGTTGCTGTTGATCCAGCAGGGAGTTGATTTTTACCGTCAGCCCCCTGATATCAATATTTCCGGCATTTGCGTTGGCATCCGCCACGGTGTTTCGCAGCCGCTCAGTGGCGGCATTTGATTCGGAAGAGCCCTGCGGATCCTGTATCAAGTAAGGTGCAAGTCTGTCGATGCTGTCGAGCAGCTGACGAACCGGATGCTCGGTATTACTCAACGATTCCGGGTCCTGTATGGACTCTCTGATCAGGGGTAACTTCAGACCCCTGATCAGGGTACGAAGGTCATCGTTGATGATCTGGTCGTTCTGAATCTCCTCCAGCATCTGTTCCGCGGCGCCGATGGTATTTCGGACCCGGGGGTGTATCGCCGCGGATTCACCGCTGTATCCCATCCTAGAGAGTTGCTCGCCGATCCTCGACAGGATGGGCGGACCCGGGTCCTGGGGAAGATTCCGGAGGGCCTGAAGGACCTCCTTTTCCGATGCGACGGTGCCGGTTTCGCAGGTATGCAAATTCTCCCCACCGGCATACATCAGTGTCGAGAGGGTTTCGAATGATGTTCCCCGGGCATCGGGTTCTGAACTGCCGAATGATTCACGGTAATCAGCGGTTATGCCGTTTGCCGGCTGCACCGGCTCCTCGTATCCCTTTAACCCCCTTTCCGGCTGCTGGCCTTGCTCCCCAATTTCTCCCGACATCCCGTTATCCGGCTGCCGTTCCTCTCTGTTATTCCCGGATGTCTGCTTTGATGGTCTTGCCTTTCTCTTCTCCTCAGAGAAACCCTGTTTTTTCAGATAGTCCAGCAACGCTTCATACAGTTCATTGATGGATACCAGCAGACTATCCTTGAATACCCGAAAAACAGTTCTTTTGACTGCGATTTCAAGCTCAAGCTTATCCAGCGTGTCGTTCAGGAGCCAAAGAAACGAATAGGGCGAGAGCGGGTTGGTCTCGTTGTTTACCGGGCACTTGGCCAGGTGTTGGAGTGCTTTTTCGAGCCGCTGGAGATTGTATGCGTAGCGCTCCTCATCGGTACGGGCAATACCGACAATGATGACCCATTCTTCGAATTCTTCTTTGTTTACCAGTTCCAGGTCTTGTGACTCTGATTGTGAATAGAATAGCTTCTCAATTCTTGCCGCCAGGCCCTGCAGGGTCAGATCTGAATCGATAGAATGCACGAAGCTGTCGGAGATGATATCTCGATTTGTCGAAATGGTTTCAAGGCCGTGAAACAGTTCGCTGTCAACCTCCTGAGTGTTGGTGAAATTCCGCGCAGCGAGAAGCTCCTGTTCGATTTCCGAGAAGAAACTGGAAAGTTTTCCGGAAATGTAGCGCCTGCTGATGTTCTGAATTTCCTGGATTATCCGGGTAGAGTTTCCTGAATCTCGAGCGGTCGACAGACCGGATGGGGTATCGTACGAGGCATCCTGCGGTTGTTCTGCCTGTTCCCTGGTTTTCAGGTAGTCAAGCAGGCCGTCCTGCTGGGTCAGAAACGCGACGCCGAGGCCGGAGGCGGCAACACGGGCCAGCCGAACCATCAGGAAAAAGGAGGGGTGGCCGCCTTTGTCGAGTCGCTGAATCTCTATAACGGCCTGGTTCCGCCGGCCCTGTGTCAGATCCTCGTTGGATATGATCTGCTCCAGATTGTGGCCCTGACACTCCAGATAAAGTCCACCCAGGGAATGATTACGTACCTGGCACTCCGGGAGCAGGTTACCCTGATAGGTTACCCATGCCGGATGATCGGATTCGGAGCGCACATGACGTCTATTTTGTATCTTATTGACAAACCTTGATTTTTCAGGATCGTCAGTATGCGCTAATGGTTGTCTTCCCATGGTGGACCAGCTTGCGGCCGACAAAAGTGTCGGCCAGGCGTACCCATGCCTCCTGTATTGATTGGTTGACGGGACGTAAAAGTTATCGACTGAAACAACAACAACTTAAGCCCGTGTTCTGACTAGACTGGATGGATTTTTTTTGAGGGACAAAGTCCCCTGATACAGGTGCAGATGCCGGGAGATATTGAGCTCTCCCTGCTGGGGATCATGGCTGGTAAAAATCACGCTGACCTGCTCCCGGTGCAGCTGATTTATCATGGAAAGGCATTGTCGGCGTGACTGTTTGTCCATGTTTGCCAGTGGTTCGTCCAACAGCATAAGGCGGGGCTTCAGGACCTGTGCACGTACAATGGCCACTCGTTGCTGTTCACCACCGGACAGTTCCCGGCTGTTGCGGCCGGAAAGATGCTCAAGAGATGCGTTGGCCAGGGCGTCCATGACCAGTGACTGGATTCGCCGCTTATCGATTTTCCTGCGTTGCAGGCCGTATGAGACATTATCGAATACGCTACCATCGAACAGATAGGGGCGTTGGTGTAGATAGCAGACGTTTTTGCGTAACAGATTCCGGCTGCGACGCCAGTTTGACTGTGTTTTCCCCTGGAGGCTGAACAGGCCGGCGTCGGGTTGCAGGAGACCGGCCATTATCCGAAGCAAGGTGGTTTTACCGGAACCGTTGTGCCCTGTCAGGAGCGTTAAATCACCTGGGAAAATGCCCAGGGAGATGCTTTCGAGAATCGTTCTCTCGTTCCGGGAAAACTCGAGGTTCCGGATGTCCAGCCAAGGGATCATGGTCTGATATCGCCCCGCCCCTGGATGCCGGTAAGCGTGAGGTTCAATGTCAGCGCGAGGAGCAACAACACCACGCCCAGGGCAATCCCCTGGGCAAAACTGCCGCGGCTAGTCTCAAGGGCGATGGCGGTCGGTATGTTGCGGGTGACATTGAGTATGTTTCCCCCCACCATCATGGAACTGCCTACTTCCGCAATGATTCGGCCGAACCCGGCAACGAGTGCCGCCACGAGTCCGAACCGGGCTTCATGAACCACCGTCAACATGGCTCGCCATGGGGCGGCCCCGAGTGTTATAGCCGTTTCCCACACACGGCGATCAGAAGCCTGCAGCGCCGTGTGTCCCATTGCAACGAGTATCGGAAAACAAAGTAAGAACTGGCCGATAATCATGGCATCCTGGGTGAACAAGAGCTTCCAGTCCCCAAGCGGTCCGGCCCGGGACAGAAGCAGATAAAGTGTAAGTCCCACCACCACGGCAGGGATCGAGAGTGCCGTGTTGAAAAGCGCGATGGCCAATCTTCGGCCGGGAAACTTAAGGTAGGCAAGGGCAAATGCCGTCAGCAGGGCAAAGGGGGCCGCAAGCAGGATGGCGCGCAGGGAAACGCTGAAAGAGATCCAGATGATCGCCCAAAGGGCACTGTCCCCGGAGAACAGCAGATACAGGGCTAGATAGCTCGCTTCAGTCAGGGATTCCATGGTGCTCCCACACATAGGGTATACACTGTAAACCGGGAAGGGTGTCCCGAGGGTGACACCAAAGTCAAGAAAATTGCCGCATTTCGGTCGTGCCCCGCGAGGCGATGCGGCAGCTACGTCTGTATATTCAGATCAAGTCAAATTTTTATTTGCTTCAGCAAGTTAAATTCGTCTGGTGCTGCCTTTGCCCCCTGTCGGCAGAACCTCGACGCGCTTGATTTAGAGATGCCAATACCGTAAAAGGGTCAGTGGACCCTGTTAACACATACGAGGGTGAACTATCCTAATCCAGTGACCGGGGATCGTGCCGCGATCCCGCCAAAAAACAACAAACCATTATCAAAGGGCTAGCAAGCTGCCCGGTATCCCCAAGGAGAATCGAAATATGTTGAGATCGCTCTCTATCACGCCAGAAAAATGCACCGGCTGTCTGCAGTGCGAAATGGCGTGTTCATTCGAAAACGAGGGGCTGTTCAATCCGGCGAAGTCCCGGATAAAGGTGTTTACCTTCGAGAGTGAGGGACGCTTTATCCCTTACACCTGCACGCAGTGTTCAGACGCATGGTGCAGGAATGCCTGCCCGACGGAGGCGATTCAGATCAATGCGGACACGGGCGCCAAGGAAGTGAACGAGGGTCTTTGCGTGGGCTGCAAGGTGTGCACCATCGCCTGTCCCTTTGGCACCGTCAACTACAACCAGACCACCGGCAAGGTAATCAAGTGCGACCTCTGCGGTGGCGATCCCGCATGCGCCAAAGCCTGCCCGACGGAGGCTATCACCTATGTCGATGCAGACTGGACGGGTTACGACAGGATGCGTACCTGGGCAGAGCGCACCGACAACCAATCCACGGCGCACAGCTGAGCAGAGGGAGGAAAATACAATGGGATGGCAGAAAAAAATCCTGCGTGTAAACCTTACCGAGGGAAGCTGTAAGGCAGAGCCGTTGAACATGGAATGGGCGGCAGACTATCTGGGTCAGCGTGGCCTCGCGACCAAGTACCTGAGCGAGGAGATCGATCCCAAGGTGGATCCCCTTTCCCCCGATAACAAGCTGATATTCGCCACCGGCCCTTTGACGGGCACCGCCGCGTCAACCAGCGCCAGATATTCGGTAATCACCAAGGGTGCGCTCACCGGGGCGATTGCATGCTCCAATTCCGGCGGCTATTTCGGTGCCGAGTTGAAGATGGCCGGCTGGGATATGGTGATTTTTGAGGGCAAGTCGGATAAGCCAGTTTACCTCTACATCAATGATGACAAGGCTGAACTCGTTTCGGCCGAGGACCTCTGGGGCAAAAGTGTCTGGGAAGCCGATGAGATGCTGCACAGGAAATATCAGGATCCGCTGTTGCGCGTCTCGGCCATCGGAAAAGCCGGGGAAGAGGGTGTGCTTTATGCCTGTATCGTCAATGACAAGCATCGGGCTGCAGGTCGCTCCGGCGTCGGAGCCGTCATGGGTTCCAAGAACCTCAAGGCGATCGCGGTGCGTGGCACTCAAGGCGTCGCTGTCAAAGATCCCGCTGGCTTTATGCAGACAGTGGCAGAGAAGAAGCAGGTCCTGGCCGAGAATGCCGTAACGGGGCAGGGGCTGCCCACCTACGGCACGCAGGTTTTGATGAACGTAATCAACGAGGTGGGTGCATTGCCCACAAGGAATGCCGGTGAAGTCCAGTTCGAGGGTGCCGGCAAGATCTCGGGAGAGGCGATGCACGAACCCCGGGGCAGCCAGGGCAAACCCAACCTGATCACTAACCAGGCCTGTTTTGGCTGTACCATCGCCTGCGGGCGTATCGCGCAGGTGGACAAGGAGCACTATACGGTGGTCAACAGGCCCGAGTACTGGGGTGCCTCCGGCGGACTGGAGTATGAGAATGCCTGGTCACTGGGTGCCGACACCGGTGTCGATGACCTGGATGCCCTGACATTTGCCAATTTTATCTGCAATGAACAGGGATTTGATCCCATCACCTTCGGTGCCACTGTTGCCGCAGCCATGGAACTTTATGAAATGGGTGTTATCACCGACGAGGATACCGGCGGTGTGGCCCTGAAATTCGGTTCGGCCGAGGCATTGACCGCCATGGCGGAGCTGACGGGCAGAAACGAGGGATTCGGCGAGATTCTGGGCCTGGGTTCCAAGCGGATGTGTGAAAAGTATGGCCATCCGGAACTCTCGATGTCCGTAAAAGGCCAGGAGTTTCCCGCCTACGACCCCCGTGGTATCCAGGGCATGGGGCTCACCTACGCCACCAGCAATCGCGGGGCCTGTCATCTGCGCAGTTACACGGTGGCCTCGGAGATCCTGGGTATTCCGGAGAAGACCGATCCGCTGGCCACAGAGGGCAAGGCCGGGCTGGTCAAGGCGTTTCAGGATGCCACGGCAGCGGTGGATTCCACCGGGCTGTGCCTCTTCACCACTTTCGCCTGGTCGCTGGATGATTTTTATCCCCAGGTGGATGCCGCCTGTGAGGGGGAGTGGACCCTGGACAAGCTTGTGGAAGTGGGTGAACGCATCTGGAACCTGGAGCGTCAGTTCAACCTGGCGGCGGGCTTCACCGGAAAAGACGACACGCTGCCGAAACGCATGTTGAAGGATGCGGCAAAAACAGGACCGGCGGAAGGAAAGGTAAGCGGTCTCAAGGAGATGCTCCCCGAGTACTATGAACTGCGCGGCTGGGATGAGGGAGGGGTTCCCACGGCGGAGACGTTGCAGCGTCTCGGTCTCTGATTACCAACTGATCTGGATATAGCCACGGGGAAGGGCGGGTACCTTCCCCGCGGAACGTTTCAGTCATGGTTTTAACAGGCCCTAGGGGAGCAAAACCAGATGCAATACGTCGTTGTTGGAGCGGGTCCGGCTGGTGTGGTGGCAGCAGAGACCCTGCGCAGTGAGGATCCGGACGGTGAGATCGTCCTTTTGGGTGGGGAGTCCGAGCCTGTTTACTCGCGCATGGCCATCCCATATCTGCTTTCAAATCAAATTGACGAGACCGGCACCTATCTACGTCATGATCCTGATCATTTTGAAAATCTCGGGATCCGCCAGATGCAGGGCCGGGTAACCGCCGTCCTGCCGGAAACAAAGAGGCTGAATCTGGAGGGAGGTGAATCCCTGGTCTATGACAGACTGCTGATTGCCACCGGCTCAGTTCCTGTCAAACCGCCGGTGAATGGCCTGGATCAGAGGGGCGTGCATCACTGCTGGACCCTGGAGGATTCGCGGCATATCGCCAGTCTCGCTCAGCCGGAAACCAAAGTTGTACTGATGGGGGCGGGATTCATTGGCTGCATCATCATGGAAGCGCTTGTTGCCCGCGGCGTGGATCTCACGGTGCTTGAGATGGGTGACCGGATGGTTCCCCGAATGATGGATCAGACCGCGGGAAACATGATCAGGCGATGGTGTCTCAAAAAGGGGGTAACTGTGCATACCTCTGCGAAGGTCGTTGCGGTAGACCCCGGCAATGAGGCGGGAACCAGCATGCGCCTGCGCTGTGAGTCGATTGATCCGGTGGATGCCGACCTGGTTGTCGTGGCCACCGGCGTACGCCCCGACACGGGGTTCCTGGAGGGGAGCGGTATTGAGATTCGCCAGGGCATCATCGTGGATGAGTATCTCCAGTCCAGCGTACCGGGCATTTACGCGGCGGGGGATGTCTGCGAGGGTCTGGATTGGAGTTCCGGCCGGCATGCTGTACATGCCATTCAGCCTGCGGCAGTGGAAACGGGCAGGCTGGCCGGGTTGAACATGGCAGGCCGTCAAACCCCGCATCGGGGCAATATGGACATGAACGTACTCGATACACTGGGGCTTGTTTCGGTCTCCATGGGTCGGTGGCGGGGGGTCGAGGACGGAGAGGAAGCCACGCTGCTGGATGAGTCCGGTTTTCGCTACATAAAACTTCAGTTTGAGGAAGACAGGCTGGTCGGTGCGATAACGCTGGGTAAGACGGAACACGTGGGGGTTATTCGCGGTCTGATACAGAGCAGAGTGCGGCTGGGTAAATGGAAAAACCGCCTCGTTGATGACCCGAGCCGGATAATGGGAGTTTATCTGGCCTGCGTGCAGGGAATCTAGGGCCTGTTGACACTATGCGGATCTGGACATGATTCTGACCTTCAAGCTTTACGCCTCGCTGAGCGAATATCTTCCGCCTGGCAGTCACGACCAGCAAATAAAAGTGGATGTCGCCGAGGATATGACCCCTGTGATGCTGCTGGAAAGGTATGGCGTG
>JAHEHQ010000020.1:0-6187 GCA_024644505.1 Gammaproteobacteria bacterium | reverse complement strand
CCAACTGGCCGTCTGGCCGGCCGTGGCGGGGGGGTGAGCCCAATAAAAGTGTCCAGTGCACATTTTAATCGGGCGAACGCCCGACAGGGATGTCGGGCCGGGACGAAGCAACATGGACATGTACCAAGAAATGCTGTGAAAGGACCATTGGCGAACGCCCGACAGGGGTGAGGCCCCGCAAAATGTCAAGTGGACATTCGCAGCGGGACGAACGGCCGGGACGGAGCTACCTGACAAAGCCTCACACCTGACTGCGGGACGCCGAGGATACATCCGTGCAGGCTTTACGGCAGCATCCCTGCTGCCGAAACCCGCCATCAGGTATGAGGCTTTGTCTTGATAGTTCCGAACAAACAAATACCCGAACATTTCACCCGGGAAATGGGCCTGTCCCATAGAGAGTTCATGCGTACCCTCCCGGCCGCAATTGCCCCTTTAAATTTTCGGCTGGCCGATAAAACCATTTCCATTCATCATCCTGGGGGTAATGTACGAATTCGCCTGCGGGAAATGCCGGACCGGCGTATTGCTGCCATACGAATACCGAAAACATCAGTGGAGTTCCGATTTTCCGGCTTGAGTGATGTTGAGCGTGTTCAGTTCATGCACCGCTTCGATCTTCATTTTCAGAGAGGGGGGGGGTGACGCCCTCATGGTTTTAAGTTACGCCGTGTGGGTTCGATAACATTAAAAGCGGCCAATTCCGGTATGAGGCCAGAAGCCTGTGGCACAGATTTGAACAAGAGTGCCATAATTGAAGCTCTGTAAGGGCACCCACGGGCAAAGCTCGAATAGCAACTTGATATAGACAATCTACCCTTGAGCAACAAACTAGGCGAAATTCTTATCGAACTGGGTCTGCTGGAAAAGGCAAATCTGGTTCGTGCCCTCAAGGCCCAGCATGAGTTGGGTGACAAGCTTGGGGATATCCTGATCAAGCTGGGGATGATAAAAGAAGAGGAGAGGGTCAAGGCGCTCTCGACTCAACTCGATCTTCCCATGGTTGAAAAGTCCGACTTTCCCAGCGAACCCCTGTTTACCAGCAGGATCTCCACAAACTTCCTCAAGAAATCCAAGATCATTCCCCTGAGTGAGGATCTGGAAAGCATAGCGCTCGCCATGGCAGACCCGCTCGACCAGTACGCCGTAGAGGCAATGAGCATGCTGTCGGGAAAGAAGGTCAAGCTCTATATCGGGATGGAGAAGGATATAGAGACGGCCTTGGATTCCCTGTACAGCGATGGCCAAAGCAAGATCGATAATATTATCGCCGATGTCAGCGATGACAGGCTCGATGAGGGCGAGGACGATATAGAACGCCTCAAGGATCTGGCCAGCGAGGCGCCTATCGTGCGCCTGGTTAATTCCCTGTTCGCGCGGGCGTATGAGGAGAGGGCGTCGGACATCCATATCGAGCCGTCAGAGCACAATCTCGTCGTACGATACAGGGTGGACGGGGTGCTTCGCGAAGTGGACTCGGCGCCGAAGCGCCTGGCATCTGCCATCGTCTCCCGAATCAAGATCATGGCGCATATGAACATCGCGGAGCGGAGATTGGCCCAGGACGGCCGAATACGCCTGAGAATCCGGGATCAGGATATCGATATGCGGGTCTCCACGGTCCCGACGCTTTCCGGCGAAAGTGTCGTGCTGCGCCTGCTCGAGCACAAGGCGGTGGAACTGGATTTCAATCAACTGGGCTTCGACCGGGCCACACTCGACATGGTCCTGAATTCCCTGTCGGAGCGGCACGGCATACTGCTGGTTACCGGCCCCACCGGCAGCGGCAAAACCACCACGCTGTACACGGCACTGAAGAACCTAAACTCCAGGGAGAGAAAAATCATAACGGTTGAAGACCCGGTGGAGTATCAGATCGACGGCGTGACACAGATCCAGGTGAACGCGGATATCGGTCTTACATTTGCCAATGTGCTGCGTTCCATTGTCCGGCAGGACCCGGATATCATCATGATCGGTGAAATGCGGGATCTGGAGACTGCGGAGATTGCCGTGCAATCCGCACTTACCGGGCATCTCGTGTTGTCGACGCTCCACACCAATGATGCGGCGGGTGCGATTACCCGGTTGCTGGACATGGGTGTCGGGGATTATCTCCTGACCTCCACGGTCAACGGGGTTTTGGGGCAGCGCCTGGTGCGCACACTCTGCAAAAAGTGCCGCGAGCCGTTCAAGGCCTCTGCCGAACTCGTGGAGAGGATGAATCTCACCAGATTCTCGGAAAGCGACGATATCACGCTTTACCGGGCCCATGGCTGCGAACATTGCAGTGATACGGGGTTTACCGGCCGAATCGGTATTTACGAGTTTCTGCGGATGTCCGATTCGATTCGCAATCTCGTACTCAAGAAGGTGGATTCCACGGGATTGCACAAGGCGGCGAGAGAAGAGGGGCTGGTAACCATGTCGGAAGACGGTATCAGAAAGGCCATGGCCGGTATTACCACCATCGAGGAGGTACTGCGGGTTACCCGGCAGTACTGACCAGGGCCTGTTATGCCTGTCTTCCGATACAAGGCGCTGAATCCCGACGGTGCCGTCGATGAAGGGGAAATGGAGGCGGCCAGCGAGGCAGCCGTAATCGCCCATCTTAAGCAGGCCGGTCAGTTGCCGGTCAAGGCCGAAGAGATCTCGGCGCGAAAGCGCATCCGTCGGGGCCGGCTGTTTTCTGCCGGAAATGCCATTTCACGATCCCAGTTGACGATCATCACCCGGGAACTCGCAAGATTGCTGGGAGCCGGTGTTTCGCTGGAAAGGTCATTGACCATACTCATCTCGGTGGCCGATGACCAGGCGGAGAGAAAACTGCTCATACGGTTGGTTGAGGAGATCAGGGGAGGGTCCTCTTTTGCCGATGCCGTTGAGGCTCAGGGTCCGGTATTCAACCAGCTTTACGTCAGTATGGTGCGGGCTGGAGAGGCCGGCGGCGCACTGCAGATAGTGCTCGACAGGCTGGCCGAATATCTCGAGCGATCCGGTGAATTTCGCGCCGAAATTACCGCCGCCATGATTTATCCGGCGATACTGCTTACAGTCTCCGTGCTGTCCCTCGCGTTATTGCTGATCTTCGTGGTTCCTCAATTCCAGCGCATGTTCGATGAAGCGGGCGCCGTCCTGCCTCTGCCCACCCGAATCGTCATCGGTATGGCGGAATGGATGCAGAATTACTGGTGGACGCTGTTGGTTTTGCTGCTGATTATCCTGCTTGGTGCTCCCCGGCTCATGTCCCGCCCCGGACCGAGGCAGTGGTGGGACGGGCTGTTACTCTCGATGACCGGTATAGGGGATCTTGTCCGAAAAATAGAGGTTGCACGGTTCAGCCGCACCCTTGCGACCCTGTTGAGCAATGGGGTTGTACTGTTATCCGCACTTTCCATCGTCAAGGAGACGCTGACCAACAGCATTCTGTCGAACTCCATAAAGACGGTGTCCGAGCGTCTGAAGGACGGTGAAACCCTTTCGGGGCCTCTGTTGGAAGCTGGACACTTTCCGAAACTGGCATGTCACATGGTTCGTGTCGGGGAAGAGACCGGGCGGCTCGATCAAATGCTGATGGATGTCGCGGATATCTATGACAAAGAGGTTCAGCAGAGTCTGCGTAAGATGCTCAGCCTGTTGGAACCGCTGTTGATCCTCACCCTCGGTGTTCTGATAGCCGGAATCATATTCTCCATACTGCTTGCCTTGCTAAGCATCAACGAACTGGCTTTTTAACGATTCCGTTGGGATCGCCTCGTATGACCGGCCTTGGGATCTGTGGCCTCTTGCTTGCCGGGCGCCTTACACCGGCAGTTTTGGAGGCAGGTTTCCTTATCGTCGGCTTGGGCCGGATTCTTCTCTTCTGCGCTGCCGCTTTTCTATTGTCGGTTTTCGCCTTACGGGCCTGCTGCTGGGCAATGCGGCGCTTCTCCGCCTGAGACAGTACGTTGTCACTCAGTTTCAGGGTGTCGGTGATGTCCCCCTGCCGGATGGTGACCGCTTCCGGTGTCACCGACTCAACAGTCCATTCAAGGACCCGTTCTCCCTCCCGGACCCGGAAGACGTCGCTGCTTTTGCCGGTGGGTTTCAACAGCGCCACCTTGTTCTCTCCGGTGATGACGATGCCCATGACCAGAAACTGATCCTTCTGAACGGGTTTGCCGGAAACAACAGCAGGGCTTGGATCCCCAGCCGAAACAGGCTGTGGTCTCCTTGTGCTTGAAAAAAGCGGTCTTTCGACAACTTCGGAAAACGCATCCAGTCCGGGTGAAGGTGTAGTTGTCTCCGGTGTGGCCGCTGAAGGCTCCAACCCGGTAAAAGTGCTTTCTTCAGAGGTCAGGGAGATCTGAAGATCTGGTACCGATTCAGTATAGAGGAGTGCCGAAGTCACAGACACACCGGCAACAAGCACCACTGAGAGTAATAATTGCCTGCCTACCACCACTATTTAGGGCCCTCGCTTCTCCGATAACCGGCAATCTCCATGGTGACCGTGAGCATCTCTGTCGGCTGGGTTTGCGTCCTCCTGCTGCGCCGCCGGGTCGTTCTGGATCGGATTTCGATATTGTCAACGAACAAGAGGGGTTGTTGATATTCGATGTTGTAGAGGGTTTTTTGCAGTACCTCTATGCTGCCTGTGAAATTGGCCTTGATAGCAATCCTTTCCAGGGAGCCCTGATAGGATTCAGGCAAAATCTGGGTGCTTTGCAGGCGACCTCCGGACTGTTGGACGCGTTGTTTGAACAGTTCCTGCAGATTTGCACCGGTAATCGCCGTACTTTCTCCGTTTAGCAGGTCTTCTTTTGACACTTGTTGAGATTCCAGGCGGGTAAGCTGTTTTTTAAGAGGAACCTCCATCGATGCGATGTTCTGATATTTCTGCAGCCGGAAGCCCAAGTCATCAATTGATTCATGAAGATTTGAGGAGGCAAGAAGAACAGGCAGTACCGTAACGGAGAACAAAGCGACAATAACCCCCAGAAGCATCAGAAGTGCCGCTGTCCTTTGACCGGATTTGGAAAGTTTAATTGCCATCGCCCGATACTGCTGAAAGGTCTGCGCTGATCTGGAAACGTTCTTTGCCGAATCGCTTTTCCTGAACGACGGGTGCCTGGAACGCGACGTTTTCGAACATTTGAGATTTCTCGATTTCGCTAAGCAGATTCGACGCCTTGGATGAGAGCCCGTGTAACTTTAATCTGTTTTCTTCCAGTATCCCTCGGTCAAGCCAGGTGTCATCGGGAAATATGCGGGTCAGCTCTTCCAGAATCGCGATTTTGGGTACGGTATATTTTTTGAGGTCGCTCAGGAATTCAGCCTCCTCTTTAAGTTTGTCTGCTTTATCCCTGATTTTAAGTGTTGCTTCTGCCTTTAGTTTCGCCGTTTCCATTTTAGTTTGAAGCCTGTCCCGGGTAGCAGCGAGTTCCATTAGGTGAGTCGCTGCCAGAGCGGCGAGCAACACCAGATTGAGGATCAGGAGAAATTTGTTGAATCTTGACAGGGAAGCGGGAGGCTTTTCCGGGATCAAGGATGCAGGCAGGAGGTTGCATTGTGGCGGCGTCAACTGCCCCAGACTTTCGATATCCATACATTCAGGCGTGAGCCCCCAGTTCTTCATCCGCTTGACGGCATTGTCCACGGTGGAGCGGGGCGCGATGAAAAGTTCTACTTTCAGACTGTTTTTCTTGGGATCCTTCCCTGTCACCCTGTAATCGAAATACACCTCGTCGGGAGGATAAGGCGATAAGGTATCCAGCTGATGGGCTAATATCTGTTTCAGATCCTCTTCCGCGGCGAGTGGGAGATTCAGCTCCCTGCGCAGGCCGGAAGTCGAGGAAAGGCGGGCAGCAATATACCGCTTTCCACTACCTGCACCGGAGATGATGTCGGCTACCTCTTCAGCGGTGCTCTCAGGATAGCAGCGTCCCAGTTCCTGCCAGTGCTGTCCCTTGCGATGAAGAAAAATGGTTTCCTTGTCGCCCGGCAGGACAAGGATCATATTATCGCCTTTCCCGGTTGAACCAAGCATAAATCCCGGTGCGACCGCGGTGAGCTCACTTATCCACCAGTCCAGAAACGCCTTGATGCTGGACTTGAACTCTCCGGAACCCATACCGGTCAAAGACAGAATCATTCTTGCTCCAGCTCCAGTTCCGGTTCCCTGGCCCCGGTTCTGGAGTCCAGTACG
>JAHEHQ010000256.1 GCA_024644505.1 Gammaproteobacteria bacterium | reverse complement strand
TCACCCTGATTTCACTGTCGTGATGCCGGAGGAAGCGGGCAAAGGTATCAGGATAGATGCCATCCGGGACGTCACCAGCCGTGAGGTGTTGACTGCCCAGTATGGTGGGTACAAGGTAATTATCATTGAGCCCGCCGACGCGCTCAACATATCGGCTTCCAACAGCCTGTTGAAGACCCTGGAAGAGCCCGTGTCCCGGACGCTGATTATTCTGGTGACCTCCATACCCGGCAAGCTTCAGGCGACGATACGCAGCAGATGCCAGCGGGTGGATATCAGGGTGCCGGAGCGGTCGCAGGCCCGGGTTTGGCTGAAGGAGGCATGTGGGGCGAACGATCCGGATCTGCTCCTGGATCTTGGCTCAGGTGCCCCCCTGCTGGCGCTGGAACTCGCCGATCCCGATCTGCTTCAACTGCGCACTGCCATGCTGGAGGAGTTCGTCTCCGTCCTGGAGGGAAAACAGAATCCCGTGGTTACAGCAGCCCGGTGGGACAAGCAGGATTTGAAGCGGGTGTTGGCCTGGATATCCGGTTGGGTCATAGACATACTGCGTCTGAAATCTACACCCGAAACTTCCACGCTGTTGAACCCCGATCAGAGAAAATCTTTGCAAGCTATTAGTAATACGCTAGAATTCAAGGGTTTATACGAAGTATTGGATGAAGTGTACAAAGCCACAGGGAATCTGGGCGGGCAGTTGAACACCCAGATGTTGCTGGAAGGGCTGTTGCTGAGGCTTCGTGCCTGCTGTCCGGATTGAATGACGCCATACCGGATAGTGATCCAATTATCTAAATTCCGGGACGACGAATAAAGACAACGAAGGTTATCACTATGGCTGCAGCCAAGATCTCACCCACCCGCCAGGGGATTCTATCGCTGACAATCAAGGACAAGAATGCCCTCTATGCGGCTTACATGCAGTTTGTGAAAAACGGCGGTCTGTTTATCCCGACCAACAAGAAGTACCGGCTGGGCGATGAGGTGTTCATGCTGTTGACCCTGATGGAAGAGACGGAAAGGATACCCGTGGCCGGGAAAATCATATGGGTGACACCGATCGGGGCGGAGGGCAACCGGGCTGCAGGTATTGGTGTGCAGTTCAGCGACCAGGATGGGGGCGTGGCCAGAAACAAGATTGAAACCTATCTTGCCGGTGCCCTCAAATCGGATCGTCCAACACATACCATGTAATGGTTTCCGGGTGACAATTATTCGTACCTGTTTTTCTGTTATCCCCGTCATTCAACGGTCCTATCACTAAATGCTGGTTGACTCACATTGCCACCTGGATCGTCTCGATCTGGGGCCTTTCGACAAAGATTTCGATAAGCTGATCAGGCAGACCCTCGATGCCGGTGTCTCACACATGTTGTGCGTGTCCATCGACCTCGAGTCCTATCCCGAAATGCTGCAACTGGTTCAGGATTACCCGCAGGTATCGGTGTCGGTCGGTGTCCATCCCAATGACCGTGATCGTCGGGAACCCGAGCCTGAGGAACTGGTTGCGTTGGCGTCCGATCCCCGCAATGTGGCCATAGGCGAGACCGGGCTGGATTATTATCGAAGCGATGGAGACCTGGACTGGCAGCGTGACCGCTTCAGGCGTCATATTGCCGCAGCCAGGCGTTGCGGCAAGCCCCTGATCATCCATACACGGGCGGCCCGCGAAGACACTATCGCCATTATGCGGGAAGAACAGGCCCGGGACGCGGGGGGCGTCATGCACTGTTTCACCGAAGACTGGAGCACGGCAGAAAAGGCCCTGGATCTGGGTTTCTATATCTCCTTTTCCGGCATCATTACCTTCAAGAGTGCCGGAGAGCTCAGGGACGTGGTGAAACGGGTGCCCCTGGACCGAATGCTCATTGAGACCGACGCACCCTATCTGGCCCCGGTACCTCACCGGGGCAAATCCAATATTCCCCAGTATGTCACCCATGTTGCAGACTGCGTCGCTGAACTCAGGGGACTGGACTGCGAAGATGTGGCACGGATAACCTCCGGGAATTTTCAAAGGCTGTTCGGGCTCCGGCTGGATCCTGAGAGAGTGCAGTAATTGGCTTAGGTTCAGAAACGCACGTTTTCCAAAAACCACGTCATCCCGGCATTCGCCGGAACGACGAGAGATGCCATTTATAGACAGACAGCAAATAAGAAATTAGACGAAATAATAACTATAACTGTATAATTTCAAAAATATATTACTGGGATTGTGGTGCAATGGCATAAGTTATTGGCCATGCTGGGGAACTATCTGAAATGCATATCGGAAGGCGACTGAGGGAAGGGGCTTTGCTGCTCCTGCTGGCGTTTACCGCCTACCTGCTGCTGTCGCTCGTCAGTTTTTCACCTGAAGACCCGGGCTGGTCCTACACGGGCATCCGGGAGCAGGTGCTCAATGCCGGCGGCCCGATGGGTGCCTGGTTTGCCGATGTGTTCCTGAATCTGTTTGGGCTGCTGGCTTACCTGTTTCCTTTCATGGTCGGCTGGATCGGCTGGCTCTTTTTTCGTGACAGGGAGCCGGCGGATCACCCCGGCGTTCACCTGATTGCGCTTCGCTGGGTAGGTTTTTTCATTATCCTTGGGGCCGGCTGCGCACTCACCGCGCTGCATGTACCCGGCGAGACGATGCAACTCCCCGGGGGTGGCGGTGGAATACTGGGTGCCTTTCTGCAGGAGCAACTGGTTTCGGTTTTCAGTTTTGCGGGCAGTTCACTGCTGCTGCTGGCGCTGTTGTTAAGCGGATTCACGCTTTTTACAGGCATTTCCTGGTTGACGGTTGTGGACGGCATCGGCGGGCTGACACTGAGAATTTACCGGTGGCTGGTGGATGCCTGGGACCGCCTGTCCGATGCCTGGAAGGCCAGGAAGGCCCGGAAAAGACGCAGTGCCCTGGTCAATATCGAGCAAAAAAAGATCGAGAAGCGCAAGCCGCCAAAGATCGAGCCCATCATTCAGACGGTGAAAAAGAGTGAAAGGGTGGAAAAGGAACGCCAGGTGCCCATGTTCGAGGCCGCCATCGAGGGAGATCTGCCGCCGCTGGCCCTGCTCGATCCGGCCAGTCACGGCAGCCGGGGTTATTCGAAGGAGTCGCTGGAGGCCCTGTCGCGGCAGGTGGAACTGAAGCTCAGGGACTTCAATGTGGAGGCCGAGGTCGTCGCGGTGCATCCCGGCCCTGTCATCACGCTTTTTGAACTACAGCTTGCCCCAGGTACCAAGGCCAGCAAGATCACCAACCTGTCCAAGGATCTGGCCCGGGCACTCTCCACCACCAGCGTGCGTGTGGTGGAGGTCATCCCGGGCAAATCGGTGATCGGTATCGAGATTCCCCACGAAAAAAGGGAGATGGTCTACCTGAGCGAGGTGCTCCAGTCAGAGGTCTACGATGCGGCAAAGTCACCCCTGACCCTGGCGCTGGGTAAGGATATCGCCGGCAACCCCATGGTCGCCGATCTGGACAAGATGCCCCACGCCCTGATTGCGGGCACCACCGGATCGGGAAAATCCGTGGCCATCAATGCCATGGTGCTCAGCCTGCTCTATAAGGCTTCTGCTCAGGATGTCCGCCTGATCATGGTGGACCCGAAGATGCTGGAGCTTTCCGTGTACGAGGGCATTCCCCACCTGCTGACACCGGTGGTGACAGACATGAAGGAGGCCGCCAACGCCCTGCGTTGGTGTGTGGGCGAGATGGAGCGGCGTTATCGCCTGATGGCCACTTTGGGGGTAAGAAACATCGCGGGCTGCAACCGCAAGATCAAGGATGCCAGGAAACGCGGTGAGAACTTGAAGGATCCCCTCTTTCAACCCGACCCTTTGTTGGAGGATCAGGAGGCACCGGATCTGGAGGCTCTACCCTATATTGTCATCATCATCGATGAACTGGCGGACATGATGATGGTCGTGGGCAAGAAGGTGGAGGAGTTGATTGCCCGCCTGGCTCAGAAGGCGCGTGCATCGGGCATCCATCTGCTCCTGGCGACCCAGCGGCCATCGGTGGATGTGATTACCGGCCTGATCAAGGCGAACATACCCACACGTGTAGCCTTTCAGGTCTCTTCCCGTATCGATTCCCGTACCATTCTTGATCAGATGGGTGCCGAACACCTGCTCGGATATGGAGACATGCTCTATCTTCCGCCAGGCAAGAGTATTCCCCAGCGCATTCACGGGGCCTTCGTCGACGACAACGAGGTGCATCGGGTGGTAGCGCATCTCAAGACCATGGGAAAGCCGGACTATATCGAAGCCATACTTCAGGAACCATTGGAGGCGATACCGGGTCTACAGGATGAATCCAGTGGCGGCAATGTCGAGGATTCGGATCCCCTTTATGATGAAGCGGTGCGGATCGTCACTGAAAGCAGGCGGGCATCTATTTCCGGG
>JAHEHQ010000255.1 GCA_024644505.1 Gammaproteobacteria bacterium | reverse complement strand
GACGGTTCGATTCCCCGCAAAGGGCGCGGATTGTTCCTATATAATAAGCGCTTTAAGCGATCCCGGGATCGCATGATCTGCTTTTCACAAGGAGTAATCAGGAAAACCATGGAACCTGTGCGGTCCGATGATCTGCTGGTGGCAAGCGAGCGCGCCGAGCAACTGAAGAAGGCTTCTCTCACCTATAAATCGATAACCCTGAAGAAACGGCAGCTCTGTGATCTGGAACTGCTGCTGAATGGCGGTTTTTCCCCGTTAAAAACGTTCTTGGGAAAACAGGACCATGAAACGGTGCTTCAGGATCTCCGTTTGTCCGACGGCAGATTGTGGCCCATTCCAATCACGCTCGATGTATCCGCGGATTTTGCCCGCTCGCTGGAACATGGTGAAACTGTCGCCTTGCGTGACCCCGAAGGATTCATGCCTGCGGTGTTGACCGTCGAGGAGCAGTGGAATCCCGATAAGGAGAGGGAGGCGGAACTGGTATACGGAACCCGTTCAACGGGTCACCCTGGCGTCCGCTACCTGAATGAAGAGGTAAAGAGCACCTATATCAGCGGGAAACTCGAAGGCATACAGCTTCCGCTGCATTTTGATTTCGAAACGCTCTGGGATACACCGGCCGAAATGCGCCGCCTGTTCGACAAAATGGGTTGGCGGCGAGTGCTGGCGTTTCATTCCAGCAATCCCATGCATCGGATGCACCGGGAGATGATACTGACGGTAGCCAAGGAGAAAGAGGCCCACATACTGTTGCATCCGGCTGTCGGCGTCACCAAACCGGGAGATCTGCAATATTACGCGAGGGTGCATTGCTACAAGGCCATACAGGCACATTTCCCCCACGATTTTGCGGCACTGTCCTTACTGCCTTTGGCCATGCGAATGGCCGGACCCCGGGAGGCGTTGTGGCATGCGTTAATCAATCAGAACTACGGCTGCACCCACTTTATCGTTGGTCCCGATCATGCTTCGCCCCCCTATCAACCTTCGGCATCCACCTTGGCCGGCAAAGGGCGGCCGATCTCGGACTCGTCTGCACCTGACGGCCAGGGAGACAGATTCTACGGTCGGTTTCAGGCTCAGGAAGTGGCCAAAACTTACGCAGCCGAATTGGACATTGAGATCGTGCCGGTGCGGCAGTGGCGATATGCTCCGCAAAAGAAACGTTATCTTCCCCTCGACACCATCGGGCAGCAGGGGCTGGATTTTGAGACCTACGGCGATACGGACCTCAAACAGGCACTGGAAAGAGATCAGGATGTCCCGGACTGGTTCAGTTATCCGAACGTGGTCAGCGAGCTGCGCAGGGTCTACCCGTCAAGGAACAGACAGGGTATCACGCTGTTTTTTACCGGTTTGTCGGGTTCGGGCAAGTCGACCCTGGCGGGCATCCTGTACGCGAAGCTTATCGAATCGGGGAGCCGGCCCGTGTCGCTTCTGGATGGGGATATCGTCCGACAGAATCTATCCAGTGAACTTGGTTTCTCCAAAGAACATCGGGATCTCAATATCAGGCGCATCGGATTTGTCGCCAGTGAAATCACCAAAAACGGCGGTGTGGCGATATGTGCCCCGATTGCACCCTACAGGGAGACGCGACGGGCGGTCAGGGAGTTGATTGAGCAGCATGGGGCCTTTGTTGAAGTGCATGTGTCAACGCCGCTGGAAGTGTGTGAGACAAGGGATCGCAAGGGGCTTTACGCGAAGGCACGAAAAGGGGTAATCCCGGAATTTACCGGTATCAGCGACCCCTATAATGTACCGGAACACCCTGAACTCGACATCAACACGGCCGAACTGTCCCCGATGGAGGCAGCCCAGGAAGTGTTGTTGTATCTGCTGAAGGAAGGTTATATCGACGAGAGATGACCGCAATGGATCACGAGCGGCGTTTTGGCGGCATCGCCAGGCTCTATGGCGAGACGGCCTTGAGCCTGTTTGCATCTGCTCATATCTGTGTCATCGGCGTCGGTGGCGTGGGCTCCTGGGCGGCGGAGGCGCTGGCCAGAAGCGCCGTGGGTGCCTTGACCCTGATAGATCTCGACCATATCGCCGAATCCAACGTCAATCGACAGATACATGCCCTGGAGGGGCAGTTTGGACGTGCCAAAACCGAAGCCATGGGGGAGCGCATCGAGGCCATCAACCCGGCATGCCGGGTTACCCTGCACGATGCGTTCGTTGATGCCGAAAATCTGGGCAGACTGATTCACCCGGAATATGATTACGTCATCGATTGTATCGATGCGTACCGGACGAAAGCCGCCATCCTGGCCCATTGTCGGCACAGCAGGATCAGGGTTGTGACCCTGGGTGGCGCCGGGGGGCAGGTGGACCCGCTGAAGATCACCATGGCAGATCTCAGCCGGACCCGGCAGGATCCGCTGCTCTCCAAGACGCGAAAACTGCTGCGCCGGGAGTATGGTTTTCCCACCAATCCCAAGCGTCGTTTCGAGCTTCCCTGTGTCTACTCAAACGAACAGCCGCGCTATCCGTCAGCGGATGGCACGACATGCCTTGATAAAAACCCAGGGCTGGGAAACACCGGCCTGAACTGCGGCGGTTTCGGATCAGTCATGCCGGTGACCGCCACCTTTGGTCTCGTCGCCGTTGCTTATGTACTGAGAAAACTGGCTAAACTACCGTAGGGTGTTTTTCGCTTAACCTGCGACGATAGGCCCCGGTTTCTGATTTTCGATACCGAACCGTTCGTATTCCGCAATGACCTGGGCACCCAGAAGCAGGATCATGCCTGCGATCTCCAGGCTGATGAGGACGACGATGGCCGTTGCCAGGGAACCGTAGACCACGCTGACGAATGACAGTGAGGAAAAGTACCAGACCAGCAGATGCCGCATGATTTCCCAGAGTATGCCCGCCGAAATGCCGCCGACCAGGGCGTGTCTCACCGATAGTTTCCCCGCGGGCATCACCAGATAAAAAGAGGTCAGCACCAGGATCTGGCCTGTGAGCCCAAGCATATAGAGCAGACTGCCCGACATACCCCTTAACGACCAGTAATGCCCCAGCAGAACCCACTGGTCTGTCTCAATGTTATCCAATGCGCCGGATATCAGCGTCATGAGCAGGAAGCCGATACCGAGTGCCAGGATGTAGATATAGGGAAGGATCGCCGAAACCAGAAAATGACGCCTGTGAATCGCGACCCGGTGAAAAAAGATAAAGGAGATGGCGTTTTCCAGCACGGTAAAGGCCATCGAGCTGAAGAACAGCAATACGCCTATGAGCACCCAACTGACCACTTTCCGGTGATCGAGGAAGATGGCGATCTGCTCGACAATGCGATCCGCCTGGCTGGGTATCAGTACTTCGATGTGTTCTTTCAGCGTCTGCAGCAGTAACTGCGATTCCACCACATGGGAGAGCGCCATCAGAATGAGGGTAATGAGGGGAATGATGGACAGCAGGGCATAATAGGCTACTGCGCCGGAGAGCAACATGCCCTGGCTCGAGTGGAACCCCCTGATGACCTGCCAGATGAACTGCAGGGGGTGTCTGAGTACAAGCCGGTATTGATGGGGCTTTCGGTGCATCTCCGGAGTCCGACAAATGCCGTTCGAAAGCTCGGTTATCCAGGAACTATTCTGGAAAGCCGCACATGCCACCTGGGCAGCAGGCGCCGCTGGCGCAGGCGGGCTCCGGGCCGCTTCCGGTGCTGCCGATAACGGCACCTCCGGTGATCAGGCGTCTTACCGGAGTATCTGCGGGGGTATCGCCGGTGTCTTCATTGGCCAGGGCACAGAGTTCTCCCCAGCAGGTGATGTTTTCGCTGATCTTGTGTCTGACCTCTATCTTGCGTCCGTTGGTCTCGCAATAGTAATCGTATGTTGGCATCGGTACTGCTCCTGATTTTGTCGTTGAAACCTGCTGAAAAACCTAACAAGGCTTATCCCCTGTAGGGCCGAATTCATTCGGCCAACAGCCGGTTAATTCAATCCATCCCCGGTCGAATAAATTCGACCCTACGGCTCTCCTATTCATACTCCCTGGGAACCATACACATAAATTTCAAGGGTGTGTCACCGGTATTGCGGTACTGATGCCGCTCATGGGGCTTGACGAGAATGTAATCCCCCTGCTTTATCTGTCTGGGCCGGTCACCGTCCATCAGTTCCCCGTCGCCTTCCAGAATATAGTTGATGTGCTCACTGTCGTGTTCATGGTGGGGGGTGTGTCCACCAGGCTCCAGCGTAAAAACCCGGATGGAGAAGTTGGGTGTACCGTCCCCTTTACCGATAGGCACCTGCTTGGTGGCGCCCACCACATCCTGCATATCGATGGGAACGGATTCGCATGCATCGAGACGGGTGATTTTCATAGTATCTGAATCCTCCGGATCCGGGGTCGCAGACTGCGGGTCCCCTTGGTTTGTTAAAGGTT
>JAHEHQ010000254.1 GCA_024644505.1 Gammaproteobacteria bacterium | reverse complement strand
CGCCGGACTCGCAGATTGATCCCCCTTGAACAGTGTTTGGTGTGGTCAGCGTCATGCAGAGGCACGCGACAAGAGCGGTTTGCTGAAATCCTGATCGGGCCTGTTGTTTGCGCCGACTGGTCGGAAAAGCGCAGCATAAATGCCGGATTTCCTTCCGTAGTCTGTGGAGTTTTAAACTCATGGCGCCTGTAGGGTATGTGGATCTCTTCGTTGCCGGAGTAGTAAATCCATACTATCCTGAAACGCACAGCTATCGGTTGCAACAAATTTTTCCGGGCTTTGGTATTGTAGCGCTTCACGGGTGCGACATTGGTTGCGCACCGCCGGCACTTCAGGCTTGAAGAATTGAGGCAATGAAACAACTCAAGGATCGACTTGCGGCCTTGCTGAGGCAGGCGGAGACCTTCAGGCTATGGGCATTCTGGCCGCTCGTGGCACTTCTTGTTCATGTCATCATTTTCCCACACCTGTTCGAAACCAGGAAAGTATCCCCTGTTCCAGATCTTGAACAGCTCATCGAGCACAGGGGCGGGTATCTCGGCATGTTCAGGAGTCGTGAGATCCACGTAACCTATGGTCGTATCGGTATGCCGATATATGTCGAACGGCAGGTTACAGAACGTCCAGGTGAAATCGGTGTGACAGCCGCTCAGTTCCTGAGTGTTCCAGGGATTGTGACGAGGTCCGGACCCGTTGCCTCTGCCATTGAACTTCGATTGCGCAAGATTAACCCCAATCTGGCAAAGAGATTCAGGGATTTTCTGAAAGAGACCGCCGAACTCAATCCGGGTGAAACCGCTGTGTTTGAAATCGGTTCGGATCCTGCAATGGGGAAAAGCGGTTACCCGGTCGATAAAGTCGTGCTCGTCATGCTGGAGGAAAAGCAGGACGCGAAGGCATACACGACCAATGTCACGAAAGGATTGAACGCCGCCCTGGCAACCGACCATCTGGCGGGATCTGATGGTATGATCGTAACCTTTCTCGGGATCGGTACGCGCAATCAGCCGGTGCCCACGGCCGGGTTTCTCGATATTCTGTTCGACGCTTTTCCCGAGGATGCCGGGGGAGGAAGAGTGTTCATCGGCCTGTTCGAAGGCTGGCCCAAGGACTTTCTCGAATCGGTGATTCGGGATCTCGACCGGGTTTGGGATCGGCGAACCGGGATTGGACTGTCCGGCGCGATATTTTCGCTGCAGTTGCGCTCTGCATTGATCTGCCTCGTACTTTGTCTCTTGGTCTGCTCATTTGCCACAGTATTGTCGCTCAAGAATGCGTTCCTTCTGTCAGGCGCCTATCTGGGATCGGTGTTTGCTTCCGACAAGATGGTTTCATTCTTTTTTTCAGCATTTGATCCGGATGTCAGGGTGCTGGTTTCCCTGGTAGTTCAGGTGCTGCTGGCCATGTTCTTTCCTGTCGTTGCCAAGCTCAATCCCAAGGGTGTCTTCGACAAGGTGGAGGCGGGTTGATGCCTGGGACACCACTCAATCTCGAACTTGCGGTGCGCTACTATGTCGACTCCGTCTCCTATTCCGCGCCCATGCCGCCATGGATTCAATGGGGTCCGGCGTTCCCCTATTTCGGTATTGCCGAACTATTGCAAGAGAAAATGACCGGGCAGCTGGCACCTGACCGGCGTCTGGAGACGCGCGCCTACAGTATCTCCGTTCCCTATCGAACCAAGGATTTCAGAACCTGGGTTCTACCGGCGGTAACCGAACAGATCATCGTTCATGCCTGCGCCATGTATATCAGTCGAAAAGCAGAGGGCAATGGCATCGATCATGACCGTGTCTATAGTTATTCGAACTCACCCTGGGATAACGATTTTCTCGATGAACAGCTGCGGCAATGGCTGGCATTTCAGAAAGAAACGACAGACCGCCTCAATACTTCCTCGCATATACTTCAGCTGGACCTGAGGCATGCCTTTGCAAATATCAACAGGGATGATTTTTACACCTATCTCGATTCCTGGATCGATGACAGGGGTGTGTTCAGGATTCTCAAGGCTTATGTAAACGGCTGGTCGGGAGGGCGACCCGGCATCCCCTTCGTCAATGACTCTCTTTTTTATCTCGGCAATCTGTATCTCAACAAGATCGATGAGATTCTAAAACGATATTCCCACAACTTCATTCGCTTCATGGACGACTACCGCATCTTCGGAAGTTCAAGAACCGAACTGGAAGCCGTCTACGAAGCCTTCAGCCGGTCCCTGGAGGATGCCGGGTTTTCGATCAACGATGGCAAAGTCGTTCTCGGCAGCACGGCTGAATACTTCAAGGCCGCAGCGATTGCCACTGCCCGGGAAGACGCGCGTTCCCGTGACGCACATGAAAGGATTGAGGGGGGGCAGTCCAACAGCTATCTTGGGCCGCTGTTGTTCACGCGGGTGATAGACCCGGTTCAATTGGTCGAACTGATCGGAGTGGTTGTTGACGATCCCGCCCGCTATCTTACCGTGCGTGTCGGCCGCCTGCTGCTGCGGGAGATTCGTAAACTGCGGACCAACGCCACCGCCGGTTCGCTGATACACAAGGATTTCGCGGAGAAACTGTCGAAGAATGACGAATTAAGGCAAAAACTGCGTGCACTGGTGCTCCACTATGCAAATCGGGAAGGAGAAGAGTGGCGGCTGATCTGGCTGCTTTACGTGCTTGAGGATCTTATTCCACTGGGGGACACGTCAAGCCCCGAGTATCGTCTCGTCGCAGACATTGCGCGTCGGCCCCGCCTTCAGCAGGTTGCAAGATTATGGGCGATTCGCCTGATCCGCTTTCCGAAGGTTCGCCACGGTGCGCAGGAGATATTCGATCACCTGGATGCCGATTATTTGACAGCAGGGTTACGGCTCTACCCCGAGGTGTAGCAATGAAACGTAGAACTTTTCTTCAGGTTCCAGCAGTTCTTGGCATCGCAGCCTTCGGCGGCCCGCGCCTCAGTGCCGGTGTGGTTCCACATGTCGCTCCATTCTATATCGCCGGTGTTCGATACCAGACTCCACCGATTAGAAAACCGCTGAAAGGCGAACGGCTGCTGCTTCTTCGGGAAACCTATGATGCCGACTACTGTTTTGCTGTTTATACGGCCGACCGGGATAGGCTCGGCTATGTGCCGGACGCTCTCGTACCGCATCTTCTGGCGCTACCGCAATGTGAAGCGACACTCAGTGATGTAAATCCGCATGCCTTGCCCTGGAAACGTTATCTGGTCCATGTGAGTTCATCGATAAGCTCCTCTAACAAGTGCTGATTGCAGCAGGAGTTGAGCTCCTTCTATCTGTCTGCGCAGCGGGCAATGGTATGATTGCCGGCATTTAGCGCATCGGATGCCTGGTAGTCAGCCCCGGAACAGGGATATCGATGACAAACAATTCAGCCTCCCCTGGGCAGTCCCCTTCGGGCCACTTTTCATACATCAGTTAAGAAACGCAGGAATCATGATCACCATCCACAAACGAATTGCCAACGAACTCAAGGTTGTCGTTGGACAAGTAGAAGCCGCCGTTACCCTTCTCGATGAGGGGGCTACCGTACCCTTTATTTCACGCTATCGGAAAGAGGTGACCGGGGGGCTGGACGATACGCAGCTGCGTGTACTGGAAGAGCGCCTGACCTACCTTCGCGAGCTGGAAGAGAGACGTGCATCGATCCTTAAAATCATTGAAGAGCAGGGCAAGCTTACGCCGGAGTTGGCGGGAGAGATCGCAGGGGCGGATACAAAAACACGGCTGGAAGACCTCTATCTGCCATACAAGAAAAAGCGTCGCACCAAGGGGCAGATCGCCAACGAGGCAGGTATAGGGCCTTTGGCCGACGTGCTGCATGGAGACCCAACCCTGGACCCTGAACGAGAGGCTCACAATTTCATTCACACGGAGGGCGAATTCAAGGAGGCGTTCGGCGACACCAAGAGTGTATTGGATGGCGCCAGGTTCATCCTGATGGAACGTTTTGCCGAAAATGCCAATACGCTTGGAGAGTTACGCTCTTTTCTGGGCCGCGAGGGGAGGCTGGTATCCACGGTGGTTGAGGGAAAAGAGACCGAGGGTGCGAAATTCAGGGATTATTTCGACAACACCGATGCCATCAGCAAAATGCCTTCGCACCGGGCATTGGCCATGTTTCGAGGACGTAAAGAGGGGATTCTGCAGCTGCGGCTGGAAGCCCCACATGAAGAGGGCGCAACTCACCCATGCGAGTCCATTATTGCCCGGCACGAAGACATCAGAAATCTGAACCGCCCGGCCGATAAATGGCTGGCCGAGGTGGTGCACTGGGCATGGAGCGTGAAGCTGCAGATGCATATGGAGACGGAACTGTTGTCGCAGCTGCGTGGCAGGGCCGATGATGATGCAATTGCGGTGTTTGCCCGGAACCTGAAAGACCTGCTGCTCGCGGCACCGGCCG
>JAHEHQ010000253.1 GCA_024644505.1 Gammaproteobacteria bacterium | reverse complement strand
GAACACTCAAAGGACTTCACCCGGATCTATCTGGATACCTTTGACTGGCGTCTCTTTCGCTCCGGGTCCGTATTGGAGGTCATCCTGGAAAAGGGGCATTACCTCCTTACCTGGAGAGCATTGAAAACAGGTGTGGTTCTGGACCAGAGAACCATGAAGTCGCTTCCGCGTTTCGCCTCCGAATTCATAGCCCCCGGGCTGCAGCGGCGCATGCAGGACGTCATCGGCCGGCGGGGCCTGATACCCCAGATCTCACTGAAAAGCGACACGCGAAGGCTCTATCTGCTGGATGGCGAGGAAAAACGGCAGTTGCGCCTGGAGATACGCCAGGACCGGGTGGTAGTCCCGAACAGCACCAGCTACCTGATGCTCCCCACCTTCGTCTATCTCTTTCCCTACCGTGGCTACCGGGGGGCATATCACAGGATTCTGCAAAGGATCACCGCGAGGGGCAGGCTGCTGCCCGTCCAGAAAGACCCCCTGGCGGAAGCCATGGACTACCTGAAAATCGAACCGGGAGACTACAACAACAGGCCTGAATTCAAACTCAACCCGAACCGGTCTGCGATTGAAGCGCTCAAAGAGGTGCTCGAGGCCTTCCGGATCATCATGGAAAGGAACATCCAGGGGGCCTGCCAGGCGGAAGACCCGGAGTATCTCCATGACTTCCTGATCGCGGCAAGGCGAACACAATGCCTGCTGAACCGCTATCCCGATGTCTTTCCGGAAAAAACCCTGAAACTCATCAAGCAGGACTTTGAATGGGCGGAGAAGTTTGCTTCCCCGATTCGGGACCTGGACATTTACCTCAGCCTGTTCGATGAATTTGCCTCCCGCCTGGATCAGGCGCATCGCGCCTCCCTGAGACCGCTGTACGAGTATCTGAAGGACCAGAAGGCCGCCAAGCAGTGGCAGATGCGAACAGCACTGGAGAGCACCCGCTACAAGAAACTGATGGAAAACTGGAAAAGCTTCCTGGCTCACAAGCAGGCGCGCCAGGATCTGCCCAATTCGGCCGGAGATCCAATCAGGGAGATTGCGGCTATTCGAATCGCGGACCTCTACGAGGAGATCCTGTCACTGGGCCGGAAGCTGGATGAGGAAAACAGCGCAGAGGCGCTGGTGGCGCTGCATCAAACGAGCAAGAAGCTGGGTTACCACCTGGAGCTGTTTCACAGTCTGTTCCCAAAGAAAAAGGTGGCACGGCTCATGCAGGCCCAGTTGTCCCTGCAGGAGAATCTCAACAGCTTTCATGATCTGAACCTGCAGCACGACGCACTGCTGGAATATCGTCATAAAATGCAGCAGGAACAAAGAACGATGCCGGTATGGCTGGAAACCATGGACCTGCTGATCGAAGACCGCGAGCGCGAGTGCAGCAAGGCGCGGAGAGAATTCCCTGAGAGATTCAAAAAACTCGCGGGAAAAAAGATGCAGAAGCAGTTTCGCTCGCTGCTTGAAGACCGGGAAATGAAAGGCAGGGGTACGGCATGAGAATTCTGGCAACCTACAATATCAAGGGAGGTGTCGGAAAGACCTCCACTGCCGTAAACCTGGCTTACCTTGCGGCTCAGGAAGGATACAGGACCTTGCTGTGGGATCTGGATCCCCAGGGTGCGGCGACCTTCTGCTTCCGCGTGAAACCCAAGATAAAGGGCGGCATCACGGGCCTGAAAAAGCGTAGCAGTTCCCTTGAAAAAGCAGTGAAAGCCACGGACTTCGAGGGGTTGGACGTCATACCTTCCGACTTTTCCTTCAGGAACTTCGACCAGGTCTTCAGCGACACAAAAAAGCCCGTGCGCCAGCTCCTCAAGCTGCTGTTTCCCATTGCCCGCGAGTACGATCTGTTGATCATTGACAGCGCGCCGAGCATCTCCCTGGCCTCCGAGAACATCTTCTATGCCGCGGACGCCCTGCTCATACCCCTGATTCCCACGACGTTCTCGGTGCGCACCTACTATCAGTTGCTGCACTATTTCCGGAAAAAGCCGGCGAGCCACCTGAAACTCCTTCCATTTTTCTCCATGTACGACAGCAGTCGACTGCTTCACCGTCAGATCGTCAGTTCACTGCCCCGGGAATTTCGGGGAATACTCAATACCTCCATCCCTTATGCGAAGCGGATCGAGTTGATGGGCGTGGAGCGGGCCCCCGTCGGTCACTTTGCCCCCAAGAGCAAATCAGACAAGGCATATAAACGATTGTGGGAGGAGATCCGGGAGAAAGTGCTGGACGAAAGACACTTTTTTTAATCAGCCGCTGACAGCCGGCATTTCCTCTTGAGTCATACCTGTCCGTCAACAAGCTATTCAGCTTGTCATGATATTGTAACAATTAGTTTACAAGGAACTGACGGGGATCAATATTTAACGAACCTGTTACATTAATAATGACCCCGTGGTTAGGGTTTTTTTAATCAGGCACATTTTAAGCCGAAAAACGGTGGCCCGAACAGAAAATTCCGGAAAAAAGTGTTTGAAAGCAAGCGCTTCGGGAACGAGGTTGCTTGATAAGAATAACCAATATCCACATAAGCATTACCAATAAGTTAAGCACGGAAAAAGGCATCTTGATGGCGTGCCCAGCCTCAGTCAACCGGGACCGGACGACGCCTGATCCGTATTGATCCTTGTAATCATTTTGGGTTGGAGAATCCTATGCGAACAACAAATCCCATTGCTTCCCTTCTGGGAAGCTCCCCCTTCAAACCAATGCAGGCACACATGCGGATCGTCAATGAGTGTGTTTCGGAGATACCTGCCTTGTTTGAAGCCTTGGTCAACGGTGATACCGATGGCGTCGCCAAGCAGAAAACCGCTATTTTTGAAAAGGAACAGGAGGCGGACAATCTAGAAAACGATCTGCGCGCCCATTTTCCGAAAAGCCTGTTCATGCCGGTAGATCGGCGTGACCTCCTTGAACTCCTGGATATGCAGGACTCCATCGCCGATACCGCCCAGGATATCGCAGGGCTCATGATGGAACGGGACATGTCCGTACCC
This sequence comes from Gammaproteobacteria bacterium, assembly GCA_024644505.1. Taxonomy (GTDB): domain Bacteria; phylum Pseudomonadota; class Gammaproteobacteria; order Chromatiales; family Chromatiaceae; genus JAHEHQ01. The sequence goes on along the minus strand of JAHEHQ010000253.1, from coordinate 1,441 downwards.
GATGACATGAAAGGCGACCTGGTGGCCTTTGTGCAGCGGTGCGTGGAAACCTGCAATCAGGCGGCAATCATCATATCGGAACTGGACGAGCTGATAGAGACGGGCTTCCGTGGCGGCGAAGCCGGCAAGGTAGAGGAGATGGTCGCGAAGCTCAGCGAGATAGAGGACGAGACTGACGAGATGGGCATGGCCCTGGCACGGAGCCTGTTTTCCAAAGAAGACGAGATGAAACCGGTATCGGTGATTTTCTGGTATCAAATGATCCAGTGGATCGGAGACCTGGCTGACTACTCCGAAAAGGTCGGGGATCGCATGCGGCTGTTGATAGCCCGCTAGGCACGGCCGCTCCAGTGAAAACTGACCGGAGAATGCTCTTCCTCCGCTCTCTCGCTTCATCAAGCCGGGCGCAAACGGCTGTTCGTGTCTGCCCCCGGTACAAAATAATTCGTTAAGGAGTCCAGAATGGACATCATTGCTGAGTATGGTACTGTTTTTCTAGTTATGGCCGTAATATTCGGCTTCTACATGACCTGGGGTATTGGTGCCAATGACGTAGCCAACGCCATGGGTACCTCGGTGGGATCCGGTGCAATCACCGTAAAACAGGCGATCATCATCGCCGCAATCTTCGAGTTCTTAGGCGCATTCATCGCGGGCGGTCAGGTAACCGCGACCATTCGCAAAGGCATTATCGATCCAAGCGCCATTGAGGGCAGTCCGGAACTGCTGGTCTACGGTATGCTGGCGGCACTGCTGGCAGCAGCCATCTGGCTGATGATCGCCTCCACCAAAGGCTGGCCCGTATCCACCACCCACAGCATCATCGGCGCCATCGTCGGCTTCACCATGGCAGGCATCAGCGTGGACGCGGTCAACTGGGGCAAGATCGGCGGCATCGTCGCCAGCTGGCTGGTCTCCCCCATGCTCGGCGGTACCATTGCCCTGCTGCTGATGCTCAGCATCCGCAAGCTGATCCTCAATACCGACAATCCCTTCGAGCAGGCCAAGAAATGGGCGCCGATGTACGTCTTCCTGGTAGGCTTCATCGTCACCCTGGTGACCGCGTTCAAGGGCCTCAAACACCTTAAGCTCGAACTGACCGGCCCCCAGGCCTTTGTCATCGCCACCATTGTCGGCGTCGCCGTCGCCTTGGTCGGCAGGGCCATGGTGAACAAGATCAAGGTGGATGCGGCTGCAGACAAGGACTACCACTTCGCCAGTGTTGAAAAGGCCTTTACCCCGCTGATGATCTTCACCGCCTGCGCCATGGCATTTGCCCACGGTTCCAACGACGTGGCCAACGGTATCGGCCCTCTGGCAGCAGTAGTATCAATCGTGCAAAGCGGTGGTGAAGTCGCCCAGAAGGCCGACACTCCGATCTGGATCCTGGTACTCGGCGGCGCCGGCATCGTCATCGGCCTGGCCACCATGGGCTACCGGG
>JAHEHQ010000252.1 GCA_024644505.1 Gammaproteobacteria bacterium | reverse complement strand
CCCAGCGGGGGTTGGATCCGGCAAAGGACTTCCGTTTTTCTCCAGAACCTTGCGCAGACGGTCCGGATAGTCGGTGATGATTCCGTCCACGCCCATGGCAATCAGGGATTCCATGGGGGCAACATCGTTGACTGTCCAGACATTAACCAAAAGGCCCAGCGCATGGGCCAGGGCGATATCCCCGGCGGTTGTCTCCCGGTAATAGGAGGACCAGATGTGACCACCGGCCGCCTCTATCATTCGAGGGATGCTGCCGTTGAAGTCATCGATATCGAAACCGGCGGTCCAGGGAGACGGACCGGACTGGTCTTTTTGGATATTGTCCTTCCATCGTTGCTGCACCGTCAGGTAGGAGGTTGGAACTCCCGGCGCCTGCCTTTGCGTTTCCTGCAGCGTGCGCCAGTCAAAGGACTGGATTGTTATCCGGTGAAGGAAGTTCCTGTCCCGCGCGACTTTCAGTACCGCAGAGACAAAATCCCCGGGGAGGGCTGTCAGCCCCGGTTCCATGGGGTCCAGTTTTGTCTCGATGTTGAGGCGGACATCGGTGTTTCCCGATCGATGAACCAGGTCCATCACCTCGGCAAGGGTCGGAATACGAGCTCCGTCCACAGGCGTCTGCTGGGGGTATCGGGCTCCAATATCGGTTCCCGGATTCAGACGGCCCACGTCATAGACTCTTAGCGCTTTCAGGGTGAGTGACCAGATGGCGGGACCCGTGCCGGCCAGCCAGTTTCCATGCTCATCGCGGGTCGTTTCGGGCTCAAGCCGTGGATCGTGGGTTACTACGACGACGCGGTCACGAGTGATCCCCACATCCAGCTCCAGACTGGTGACGCCTATCGACAGGGCCTTGGCAAATCCCGCAAGGGTATTCTCCGGCATAAGCCCCCGGGCACCACGATGGCCTTGTATATCAAAGCCGAATGCTGAATTGGTCATGCAAAACAACCCTGTAGCGAACGCAACAATCGATTCCAATCTGATTCTGAGTTTCATATGGCAGCTATGGTGAAAATATACAACCAAAAGGGTCGGTGACAATCGAATCCTATCTGTCACCGATCCCTTCATACGGTAGCAGGTTTTACCGCTGTGGAGTTGATCCTGCCGGTGGTGGGGTCGATGCACACCCTATATGGCTTCCGGCCAGGGATAACAGGTGGACCGGCCCAGACAGAGTCAGTAAAGTGCACACTCTCCAATAACGCGTGGTCAATGATAGATGATCTTACAAACCCGGAACCTCGGCAAAAGCATCAACAGCCCGGAGGGCGAGCTGCGTTTGTTGCACGACGTGGAACTGGATATTGCCGCCGGAGAAACCGTTGCCGTCATCGGCGCCTCAGGTGCTGGGAAATCCACGTTGTTGGGGTTGTTGGCAGGGCTGGATATCCCCACTGAGGGGCAGGTCTTCTTTGACAACGAGGACCTGTTCAGCCTGAGCGAAGATGACCGCGCCCGGCTGCGGGCGGAAAAGGTCGGTTTTGTCTTTCAGTCCTTCCACCTGCTGCCCCATCTCACCGCACTGGAAAATGTCATGCTTCCGCTGGAGTTGGCCGGCAGGGAGGAGGCCAGGAAGGCGGCCACCGGGATCCTCGAGCGGGTGGGTCTGGAAAACAGGCTGCGTCATTACCCGAAGCAGCTGTCCGGCGGCGAGCAGCAGCGCGTCGCCATTGGCCGGGCCTTTGCACTTCACCCCAAGGTGCTGTTCGCCGACGAGCCCACAGGCAACCTGGACCGCCATACCGGAAAGCGTATCGTCGATCTGCTGTTCAACCTCAACGAGGAACAGGGGACCACCCTGATCCTGGTCACCCATGATGCACATCTGGCAGAGCGCTGCCAGCGCCGTCTGGAGTTGGACGAGGGCCTGCTGAGGAGGTTCGAATGAACACCACCCGCCTGGCACTGCGCCTGTTGGGGCGCGAGTGGCGATCCAGTGAACTGCGGGTGCTGGCACTGGCCCTGATCATCGCCGTCGCCAGCCTCAGTTCGGTCAACTTTTTCACCAGTCGTGTTCATCAGGTTCTGGAGGGCCAGGCCAGCAACCTGCTGGGCGGCGACCTGCTGCTACTGGCCGATCAACCCATCAGGGAGGCACGCAGACAGCAGGCCAAGGCGCTGGGATTGCTCACTGCCGAGACGGTTGAGTTTCCCGCCACGGCACTGGCGGGTGAGCGCAATCACCTGGTTGCCGTTAAGGCGGTCAGTGACGGCTACCCCCTGCGCGGGCGCAACCGCACCGCGCCCGGGCTGTTCGCACCTGACAGTGAGGTTGAGGGTGGCCCCATACCCGGCACGGTATGGGCCGGGAGCCGGCTCCTGACCCTGCTGGGTATCGATGTGGGAGATGAGATCACGCTGGGCTCATCCCGGTTCAGCGTCGCGGCGATGCTGACCAGTGAACCCGACCAGTCGGAGGGTGTACTGTTCAATATTGCCCCCCGGCTGCTGATGCATACGGCCGACCTGCCTCACACGGGTTTGTTGCAGCCCGGCAGCATCGCCCAATACCGTCTGCTCATGGCAGGGGAGGCGTCCCTCATTACCCGACTGCGGGCAGAAATGGAACCCCGGCTGGTCACGGGCGAGGCGCTGCACAATGTCATGGACGCACGACCCGAGGTCCGCTCGGCCCTGTCCCGGGGCGAGGCCTTTCTCAGTCTGGCCGCCCTGGTCAGTGTCTTGCTGGCAGGTGCCGCGGTGGCCATGGCCGCACGCCGCTTTGTGCAGCGCCACCTGGACGATTGCGCTGTGATGCGCTGTATCGGTGCTGAGCAACCGGTGATTTCAAAGCTCTATGGCGTACAGATGCTCACCCTCGGGTTTATTGCCAGCCTGATCGGTGTCGCTCTGGGCTATCTGGCACAGGAGGGGCTGGTGGCCCTGCTTGCCCCCCTGGCGGGTATCAAGCTGCCGTCCCCCTCTGCCTGGCCCGTGTTCAGCGGTTTTTCCACCGGCCTCATCACGCTGCTGGGATTTGCCATCCCTCCCGTGCTCCAGCTCAAAGATGTGCCCACCCTGCGGGTGCTGAACCGGGATCTCGGGCAGCTCCGGGGTAATACCCTTGCAGCCTATGCTGCGGCGTTGGGTGCATTCGTTCTGCTGGTCGCCCTCCAGGCCCAGGATTTGAAGATGGCCCTGGGCATTGTCGCCGGTCTCCTGTTGATACTGGTGTTATTGGGGCTGCTTTCCTGGCTGTTGCTCTTACTGCTGAGACCCCTCCGAGAGCACGGTGGCGTCTCCTGGCGCTTTGGCCTGGTGAATATCTCGCGCCGTTCGGGCCACAGCCTGATTCAGACCCTGGGCTTCTCTGTGGGGCTTATGGCCCTGTTATTGTTGGCGGTGGTGCGCACAGACCTTTTACAGGAATGGGAGAACCGACTGCCGGCCGATGTCCCCAACCGTTTCCTGATCAATGTTCAGGCCGATCAGCTGGAGTCTCTGAAGACATTTTTCGATGAAGAGAAGCTTCAGGCTCCGATGCTCTCCCCCATGCTGCGGGCACGTCTTACCCACATCAATAACGACCCCGTAGCGGCCGAAGATTTCAAGACCCGGCGCGCCAAGCGCCTGGTACAGCGGGAATTCAATCTCTCCTGGTCCGACCGGGTACAGCCTGGCAACGAGGTGGTAAGCGGCCAGTGGTGGGAAGCCGCGGACAGGGGCAGGGCACTGTTGTCGGTGGAGCAGGGCCTGGCCGATGAGCTTGGGCTGAAGATAGGCGACAGCCTCACCTATAACATCGGCGGCCAAGGATTCACGGCAACCATTCACAATCTGCGCAAGGTTAACTGGGAAAATTTTCGCGCGAACTTCTTTGTCGTAACACCGCCCGGTACGCTGGATGCCTACCCGGTGAGCTACATCACCGGTTTCTTTGTGTCCGAGTCCCAACAGGTGATTCTTGACCGTCTGGTGCAGAAGTTTCCCAATATCACCCTGCTGGACGTGGCCACCATCCTCGACCAGATTCGGGAAATCATCGATCGCGTAACCCTGGCTGTGGAGTATGTGTTCCTGTTCACGCTCGGCGCCGGACTCATGGTCATGTACGCAGCCATCCATGCCACCCTGGACGAGCGCATACGCGAAATCGCCATCCTGCGCACCATCGGTGCCCGCCACGGTCAGTTGCTGAGCGGCCTCACTATCGAGTATGCCGGTATCGGTCTGTTCGCCGGTCTGGTTGCGGCCATTACTGCCGGTTTTATCGGTATGGTGCTGGCGGAGCGTGTCTTCCAGCTCAGTTATATCCCCGGACCGGGACTGTGGCTGGGAGGCACCCTGATTGGCGCTGTCGGGGTGGGTATTGCGGGCACACTGGGTACCCGCTCCACCCTGCATCACCCTCCCTTGCAGACCTTGAGGCGCCTATAGGCGAAGGCTGAAAATCTTTGGTCTCCATGGTCTCAGCCGGCCGGTGATGATGAGTGTTATGTCTAGCGA
>JAHEHQ010000251.1 GCA_024644505.1 Gammaproteobacteria bacterium | reverse complement strand
CGGTGTTGAATGGCTGCGGTTGCACTGTAAAGGCAGCCGGGGCCGAGGACTCCGGTTCCCAATGCCCGTCTTCCGGCAGCTGCCCCACGGCAATTGTTACCGCCTGCGGCAGACTCTTGCCGTCTTCGACGGCCAGTTTCAGTCTCTCGAAATCCTGGGGTGGCAGCAGCTTTTCCAGGCGCTGCATCAGTTTTCCGGCATCCTGCTGGTTATTCAGAAGTTCGCCGAAATCTAACCCCGATACCTCGGCAGACGGCCCTCCGCCCATGGATTCCGGGCTGTAATCCGAAAGCAGGGCAGAAAAAATTGCAGAGATTCCGGGGCTGATCAGGGCGCTGTTCATGGGCGCTTTCTACCTTCGCTGAAATTATTTGAGGTAGTCAATGCAGTTCCCGTGCCAGCCCTTACTCACCGCATGGAAAGCCCCGAACCCGGGTCACTCCAGAAAATCCCGGCCGGCCGCTTTACGCCATGCGCCTCCCGTGACCAGCCATTCCCCCTCCACCTCCGAAAGTTCCAGTTCAAACCGGTACAGATCGGCACGCACCAGGGACAGCTGGGCCGCATCATCCAGGGGACGGCCCGCCATGGCCACGTAGACGACGGCGCGTGCACGGCCCTGTTCCTCGACCAGGATTTCGTTGACCTGGACCAACAGATGGATGGACTTATGACGCAGGAAATAGCCGGCCAGCACTCGCGTCAGGTCACGTCGGGTGCGTTTCTTGCCATCAAGGTAGTCTTCCGATATGAGGGCTCTGACATCACCAACCGACCTGGCCTCCACCGCCGTTTCCCCGTCAGCGATCAGCTGCCTGATCCGATTTTCGGGGGAATCCGGTTCACTGCAGCCGGCCAGAAGCAACAGGATTGCAGCGAACCTTGAACGGGATAACCCCACAGTGGACTTCAGTCTCTCAGGCCCAGTACATCCTGCATGTCATACAGCCCCGTCCCGCGCGCCATGATCCAGCCGGCGGCCCGGGCAGCACCGTTGGCGAATGTCATCCGGCTCGAGGCCTTGTGAGTGATCTCGACTCTCTCACCGATATCGGCAAACATCACCGTGTGCTCTCCCACGATGTCCCCGGCGCGAATGGTCTCAAAACCGATGGCACCCCGTTCCCGTTCACCGGTGTGTCCTTCCCTGCCGTACACGGCACAGCCCTTCAGATCCCGCCCCAGGGCATCCGCAACCACTTCTCCCATACGCAATGCCGTACCCGATGGGGCATCGACCTTGTGCCGGTGGTGCGCCTCGACGATCTCGATGTCCACCTCGTTGCCCATTACCCGGGCGGCCAGATCGAGGAGTTTCAGACAGAGGTTGACCCCCACGCTCATGTTGGGGGCGAAGACGATGCCGATATCGGACGATGCCCCCTGCAGCCGCGCCTTGTTCCCGTCGTTGAGGCCCGTTGTGCCGATAACCATGAACTTTCCATGGGGCCGGCAGATGTCCAGATGTGCCATGGTAGCCGCGGGGGCAGTGAAATCGATCAACACATCGAAGTCATCGGTGACCTTCGAGAGCGACTCCGACAGGATAATACCGTTGCCGCCAATCCCCGCCAGTTCCCCGGCATCCGCTCCGACCAGGCTGCTGTCCGGGCGTTCGGTAGCCGCGCCGAGCACCAGACCTTCGGTAGCTGCCACCGCCTCTATGAGGGCCCTGCCCATCCGGCCGCCCGCGCCGGCCACTGCTGCTCTAATCATCGCAATTCTCTTTAATTAACATCCGTTACTTATTGTTATTCATCTTTTTACAAAGGCATTATAAACAAGAAAATCAACCGCAGAGGCACCTCTAGAATCCCATGCTTTCGAAAAAGTTCTTCACACCGTCCAGCCAGGATGAGGAATGGGGGCTGTGCTTGCTGCCGGTGCCCTCCATGGTGCTTTCGAATTTTCGCAGAAGATCCTTTTGCCCCTCCGACAGATTGATCGGCGTCTCCACCATGACCCGGCACAGAAGGTCGCCCACCGGTCCGCCCCGCACCGGCTTGACACCCTTGCCGCGCATCCGGAACAGCTTCCCGGACTGGGTTCCCGCAGGAATCTTGAGCATCACCTTGCCGCCCAGGGTCGGCACCTCCAGTTCTCCACCCAGGGCTGCCGTCACGAAGCCGATGGGTACCTCGCAGAAGAGGTGATTGTCCTCTCTGGAGAATATGGGATGTTCCTTGACCGCCACCTGCACGTAGAGATCTCCGGCAGGCCCGCCATGCTCCCCGGCCTCACCCTCGCCGGCCAGACGTATGCGGTCTCCCGTGTCCACGCCGGCCGGCACCTTAACCGAGAGCGTCTTGTGCTGTTGAACCCTGCCCACACCGTGGCAGGCGGTGCAGGGATCGTCGATTACCGTACCCTTGCCGCGGCAGGTGGGACAGGTCTGCTGCACCGAAAAGAAGCCCTGCTGCATCCGAACCTGGCCGTGACCGCCGCAGGTGGAACAGCTTTTGGGACTGGTCCCCTTCTTTGCACCGCTGCCTTTGCAAACGTTGCAGGTGACCTGGGTCGGCACGCGGATCTTTACGCTGGTACCCGCCACCGCATCTTCCAGGCTCAGTTGCAGGTTGTAGCGCAGATCCGATCCGCGGTGGACCCTCGACCCGCCGCCCCGGCCGCCACCGAAGATGTCGCCGAACACGTCGCCAAAGACATCACTGAAACTTGCCCCGCCGCTGAAGCCACCGGGCCCTCCGCCTCCGCCCATGGAGGAATCGACGCCCGCATGACCGAACTGATCGTAGGCTGCCCTTTTCTGAGCATCCGAAAGCACTTCGTAGGCCTCTTTGGCCTCCTTGAATTTTTGCTCTGTATTGCCGCCCGCCTTATCACCGGTGTTTCGATCCGGATGATACTTCATCGCCAACCGACGATAGGCCTTTTTGAGTTCCGCCTCGCTGGCATTCTTACTGACACCGAGGACATCGTAATAATCGCGTTTTGACATCTTTCTTCTATTCGTCAGGCATCAGTGGCCGAAGAGCATTTGAGGGTGGAGACTCGTTCGCCCAATCATCAGATAAACTTAAAGCATATAGTATAATTATCACTATTACTCATTGTTTAATTTAATTATTTAACAAAGAAAAACCATCTGGCTTTATCAGGCTTCGTGAACCAGGGGCCCGTGCCTGCAATCCAGGAATCCAACAGCACGACGCCAGGACCCGCAATCATCTCGGGTCCTGGCGCCGGCGGATACTGGATCGGAACCAGCCACTGGCGGCAGACTACTTCTTGTCGTCCTTGACCTCTTCGAACTCAGCGTCAACCACATCTTCATCACCGCCCGAGGAACCCGCTTCGGGACCCTGATCCGGGCCCGGACCCGCCGTGCCTTCCGCGGCACCGCCGCCCTGTTGAGCATAAATCCGCTCGGCCATCTTGGCCGAAGCCTCGGTGACGGTCTTGGTTTTGGCCTCTATGGCGTCCTTGTCGTCCCCTTTCATGGTCTCTTCCAGGTCCTTGATGGCGCTTTCGATGGACTCCTTCTCGCCCGCCTCCAGCTTGTCGTCGCCCAGCTCTTCCATGGACTTGCGAACGGCATGGATCATAGTGTCGGCCTGGTTACGGGCGTGCACCAGCTCCTGGAATTGCTTGTCCTCTTCGGCATGGGCCTCGGCATCCTTGACCATGCGCTCGATCTCATCGTCGTTGAGGCCCGAAGAGGCCTTGATGATGATGGATTGCTGTTTGCCGGTCGCCTTGTCCTTTGCCGAGACGTTTAGGATACCGTTGGCGTCGATATCGAAGTTCACCTCGATCTGCGGAACACCGCGGGGCGCCGGTGGTATGTCGCTGAGATCGAAGCGTCCCAGGGACTTGTTGGCCCCGGCCTGTTCGCGCTCGCCCTGCAAGACATGGACCGTAACCGCAGTCTGGTTGTCATCGGCTGTGGAGAACACCTGGTTCGCCTTGGTGGGAATGGTGGTGTTTTTCTCGATCAGCTTGGTCATGACGCCGCCCAGGGTCTCGATACCGAGGGACAAAGGCGTGACATCCAGCAGGAGCACATCCTTTACTTCGCCCCCCAACACACCGCCCTGGATCGAAGCTCCAACGGCCACCGCCTCGTCTGGGTTGACGTCCTTGCGGGGCGCTTTGCCGAAGATGGACTCCACTTTCGCCTGGACCATGGGCATACGGGTCTGACCACCCACCAGGATCACGTCATCGATCTCCGAAGTGCTCAAGCCGGCGTCGTTCAAAGCGGTCCTGCAGGGGTCGGCCGTGCGCAACACCAGCTCTTCCACCAGAGATTCCAGCTTGGCCCGGGTCAGCTTGATGTTGAGATGCTTGGGCCCGGTGGCATCGGCGGTGATGTAGGGCAGATTGATATCGGTCTGCTGTCTCGAGGAGAGCTCGATCTTCGCCTTTTCCGCACCCTCCTTCAGACGCTGCAGTGCCAGGGGATCGTTGCGCAGATCGAAGCCCTGATCCT
>JAHEHQ010000250.1 GCA_024644505.1 Gammaproteobacteria bacterium | reverse complement strand
AGTTCTTGCCGAACTGGTTTAGGACCTGGTCGGCAACCTGGGTCATCAGGCGTCCGCCGAGGCTCGCGATCTTGCCGTTGGCGTTGACCAGGGCTTCACCTTTCAGCTCGCTGCCGCCGGTTTCCCCGTCCAGGATCCATGCTGTGAGGTCCATCTGGACGCTGGAGGTCCCCTTGCTGTCCTGGCCTTTGCTGGTCATTCGCAGTTCCCGCTTCTCGGGGTCGAGACCCAGGATTTCGATGGTCCCATCGAAGGACATGGTGGCAGGGCCGACCTTGGCTTTGACCTTACCCCTGTAGTGGCTGTCGTCGACCTGCTCTGTGATTTCGGCGCCGGGCATACAGGAGGCGATGGTTTTTATGTTGCTGAGGATCTGCCAGCTGTCGGCGCCGGCCGCCTCCACCGGAAACTGCTTCTCAAGATTGACTTGCATGTTAACTCCTTAGGTTGTTCGTGCACCGGGAAGTGCGGCACTCGGGCCACACAGCCCCTGGTGTGCCGTCAGCCGCGCTTGTCGAGTCCGAGTTCGTGTATCGTCCGCCAGACATTGTAGGCGCTGTGCGGCATGGTCATGTGGGTAACATCCAGGTGGGCGAAGGCGTCCACCACTGCGCTGCTGAAGCAGGGGATGCTGCCCACATGGGGCGATTCCGCCACCCCCTTGGCGCCGATCGGGTGGTGGGGCGAGGGTGTCACCGTGTAGTCGGTCTCCCAGCGGGGCGTTTCCATCATGGTCGGCAGGAAGTAATCCATCATCGTGTTGCTCATGATGTTGCCGGATTCATCGAACACCAGCTGCTGGCCCATGGCGACGGCGTAGCCCTCGGTGAGCCCGCCATGGATCTGACCTTCTATGATCATGGGGTTGATGCGGGTGCCGCAGTCGTCCAGGGCGTAAAAGCGGCGGATACTGGTTTCACCGGTATACCTGTCGATGTCGACGACGCAGAGATAGGCGCCAAAAGGATAGGTGAAGTTCGGCGGGTCGTAGTAGTCCACCGACTCCAGACCCGGCTCCATGCCTTCAGGCAGATCGTTGTAGGCGGCCCAGGCGATCTCCTTGATGGTCTTTTCCCGGCCGGGCACGCCCTTGACCTTGAAACGGTCTAGATCCCACTCCAGGTCGTCTTCGGCGACTTCCATCAGGTGGGCTGCTATCTTCCTCGCCTTGGCCTTTATTTTGCGCGCGGCCTGTGCGGTGGCGGCACCGCCGACAGGTGTGCTGCGGCTGCCGTAAGTACCGAGACCGTAGGGTGCGGTGTCCGTGTCCCCCTCTTCGATCTGAATCTCCTCGGAGTCGATGCCGAGCTCCGAGGCGATGATCTGGGCATAAGTGGTCTGGTGTCCCTGTCCCTGGGAGATGGTGCCCATGCGTGCGATCACGCTGCCGGTGGGATGCACCCGGATCTCGGCGCTGTCGAACATCCCGACGCCCAGAATGTCGCAGGACTTGGTGGGACCCGCACCCACAATTTCGGTGAAGGTGGTGATGCCTATGCCCATGAGTTCGCCCCGGGCGCGCTTCTCCTCCTGCTCCCTGCGCAGGCCCTCGTAGTCCACCGCATCTAGCACTTTGCGCAGCGCCGTCTCATAGTCTCCGCTGTCGTATTCCCAACCCAGCGCTGAGTGGTAGGGAAACTGCTCTTTGCCGATAAAGTTCCGAAAGCGGATCTCCGCCTTGTCCAGCCCGAGTTTCTGCGCCAGGACGTCGATCATGCGCTCGATCAGGTAAACCGCCTCCGTGACCCGGAATGAACAACGGTAGGCAACGCCGCCCGGCGCCTTGTTGGTGTACACGCCGTCGACCCGGGCATAGGCCACCGGGATGTCGTAGGAGCCGGTGCAGATGTGGAACAGCCCCGCCGGGAACTTGGAGGGATCGGCGCAGGAGTCGAAGGCGCCATGGTCGGCGATCACATTGACGCGCAGCGCCTTGATGCGCCCGTTTTCGTCGGCCGCCAGCTCGCCGTCCATGTGGTAGTCACGGGCAAAGGCGGTGGTGGAGAGATTCTCTATGCGGTCTTCGATCCATTTCACCGGACGACCCAGTACGATGGATGCCACGATGGCGGCGACGTACCCCGGGTAGATCCCCACCTTGTTGCCGAAGCCTCCACCGATGTCCGGCGAAATGATACGGATCTTGCTCTCGGGCAGACCCGAGAGCATGGAGACCACGGTGCGCACCACGTGGGGCGCTTGGGACGTGATGTAAACGACCAGGTTACCCTTCACTTTGTCGAAGCTGGCGACACAGCCGCAGGTCTCCAGCGGACAGGGGTGTACACGCGGGTAGGGGAGGTGCTCCTTCACCGTTACCGGGGCGGCCTCAAAGGCCCTGTCGGTCGCATCCTTTTCCCCGACGTCCCAGGTGAAGATGTGGTTGTGGTGGATGCGCTTGCTGTGGGCGCCTTCCATTTTCCCGGCTAGGTCTTCCCGCAGCACAGGCGCATCGGCATCCATCGCCTTGTGAGGGTCGACCAGTGCAGGCAGTTCCTCGTACTCCACCGCTACTAATTCTGTTGCATCGGCGGCAATATAACGGTCGTTGGCTACCACCACGGCCACTTCCTGCATCTGAAAGTGCACTTTCTCATCGGCCAGCACTGCCTGCACGTCGCCGGCCAGGGTCGGCATCCAGTGCAGCTTCAAGGGCTTCAAATCATCCGCGGTGAGCACGGCATGCACGCCAGGAAGTGCCAGGGCACGTTCTTTGTTGATGGACCGGATCCTGGCGTGGGCGTAAGGACTTCGCACCACGTCCATGAACAGCATGCCGGGCATTTTGACATCGTCCACGTAGTTGCCTTTGCCCTGGATAAAGCGAGGATCTTCCTTGCGTTTACGCGCGCAACCGACGCCCTGGATCTTTTCCTCTCGTTCGAGTCGTTCTGCTGGTGTTGACATAATTATTCCCTTTAGGCCGCTTCGGTCTTGGACTGCATCTTCGCAGCCGCATACTGCACCGCCTTGATGATGTTCTGATAGCCGGTGCAACGGCAGATGTTGCCCGCCATGCCGTAGCGTATCTCCTCTTCCGTCGGGTTCGGGTTCTCCTGCAGCAGCCGGTAGGCCCGCAGCAGCATGCCCGGCGTGCAGAAGCCGCACTGCAGTCCGTGCTCCTGCATGAAGCCTTCCTGCAGCGGATGCAATTCGCCGTCCTGCGCCAGACCCTCCACCGTGAGCAGGTCGGCTCCTTCCGCCTGGACTGCCAGGACGGTGCAGGACTTTACCGACACTCCGTTCATGTCCACCGTGCAGGCGCCACAGTGGGAGGTTTCGCAGCCGATGTGGCTGCCTGTCTGCTGCAGCTGCTCGCGAAGCACGTGAATCAGCAGTTCCCTGGGTTCGACCAGGAGCTCGGTCCTGGCCCCGTTGAGGGTGAACGTGATGTGTTTCTTAGCCATTTTCAATTCCCCTTAACCCGCTGTACTGCCTGGCGAATCGCCCGGCGCGTCATTTCCCCAGCCATGTGAGTCTTGTACTCCGTGTCTCCCCGCAGATCCTCCGCCGGATCGCAGATTGCCATGGCCTTTTTCGCGGCCTCCTCGATTGCGTCTTCATCTATTACCCTCCCTACGAGCGCTGCGGCAGCATCGGTTGCGTTCAGGGCGGTCGGGCCGACGTTGGTAAGCCCGATTCGCGCTTCGGAACAGGTATCGCCGTCGAGCACGAGTACAACGGCCGACGCAGCCGTTGCCCAGTCGCCCTGCTTGCGCTTCAGCTTGCAGTAGGCATAGCCGGTCCGTGGCCCGAAGGCCGGTATCAGAATCCTGGTCAATACCTCTTCCGCCTCCAATGCCGTCCAGAATGTCCCGAGAAAGAACTCCGTCGCCGGAACCGTTCGCTCGCCGTTCGGTCCCTGCAAACGGAATTCGGCATTGCAGGCGAGCATCAGCGCAGGGTGGTCGTTGGCGGGATCGCCATGGGCGATGTCGCCGCCGATAGTACCGCGGTTTCGGACCTGCGGATCGGAGATGTTGCGCGCCGCTTCGGGCAGCAGCGGGCAGTGGTCATGCAGTAGATCCGATTCGATGATGGCGCTTTCCGTTGTCATTGCCCCGATATGAACGACGCCGTCTGCTAACTGGATTCCCCTTAGATCGTCAATATTGTTGATGTCGACCAAATGGGCCGGTTCGGCAAAACGCAGCTTCATCATGGGAAGCAGGCTGTGACCGCCGGCCAGCAATTTCGCGTCTTCTGCGTGTTCGGCAAGAAGACGAATCGCCTCTTCGACGCTCGATGGCGCATGGTACTCAAACTCGTTTGGTATCATTATCCATTCTCCGTTGGGGTTTTAATGGCGTCTGTTTTCGCTCTCCGATCGATCTTCCAGGCAAAAAGTTCATCATTATCCCATATGTTTTTTGGTAGGTTTTATGGCGTCGAATCACGGGGCGGAGCCGAATGTTTTCCGTAGCCCATCAAAAATCCTCGGTAACTTGTCGTT
>JAHEHQ010000019.1 GCA_024644505.1 Gammaproteobacteria bacterium | reverse complement strand
ATAACCGCCGATACCACAACCCAGGCAACGTAGTGACCTGCCGCAATAATGCCGCCCGGCAGAAACTCCTCACCGATCTGTACTGGCATGGCCTTCGGGGTCACCGAAAACCAGGAGACCGAGTGATAAATCATGACAACGAACGTTATCCAGTTGAAGGTGATCAGCAGGGGGCTGCCCAGTGCATCGAGAAAACCCTGATACGCCTCGGGCCCTTCCGACAGGGCCCTGACACCCCACAGCAATATTATCGTATAGATACCGATGAACAGGGAAGTCACCTCCTGCAACATGTGCGTGAGGTCGCGTCGCCTCTCCAGGTACCAGGTGGTATTCGATATCTCCCTGACGAAAGGTTTTCGGCTCATGACTTTCCCCCTCCCAGACCGAGGCGCCTCATAAACCAGTCCACCGTACTCGCGATCTTCATCTGCTGCACGGCGCTGGCCGGGTCCACATGTTTCGGACAGACATCCGAACAGGCCCCCGCGAATGAACAGTCCCAGACCCCTTCATTGCTGGCTGTCACGTCCTCCCTTTCATCGCGCCCCTGGTCCCGCGAGTCCTGGTTGTAGCGATGGGCCAAAGCCAGCGCCGCCGGCCCGATGAATTCCGGGATCAGCGCATATTGAGGACAGGCGCTATAGCAGCAGGCGCAGTTGATGCAAAGCGTGTACTGCTTGAATTTCTTCAGCTGCGCCGGACTCTGCAGATGCTCCCCCTCCTCCAGCGGTTTCCCTGTTTTCCGTATCATGTAGGGTTTCACGCGCTGCAGTTTTTCCATGAAGTCATCCATGACCACGACCAGGTCTCTTTCGATGGGAAAATTTGCCAGCGGTTCAATGCGCACCGGCCCCGACCGCAGATCTCTGATGAAGGTCTTGCAGGAAAGGGCAGGGTCGCCGTTGATCATCATGCCGCAGCTGCCGCAGACGGCCATGTGGCACGACCAGCGGTAGCTGAGCGAGCTGTCGAGATGGTCCTTGACGTAATTGATGGCGTCCAGAACCACCCAGTCTTCCTCGCAGGGCACCTGGTAGTTCTGAAACCAGGGTTTATCGTCTTCTTCGGGACGATAGCGCAGTATGGACAGTTCCATGGCTCGTTGGGTCATTTTGCTTTCCCCCCATAGACCCGCTGTCCGGGCTGTGACCGGGTGATCACCACATCCAGGTAATCCATGCGTGGCTCACCCTCGCCCTGGAAATAGGCCAGGGAATGTTTAAGGAATTTGTCGTCGTCCCGGGCGGTATAGTCGAGGCGCTGATGGGAACCACGGGACTCCTTCCTGTTGAGCGCGGAAAAGGCCACGGCATGGGCTGCCTCCAGCATGGAGCCGACCTCCATAGTGTAGAGCATGTTGGTATTGAACACGTTGCTCTTGTCCTCCAGGTGCACCCTGGAATAACGTTCCCGAAGCTCCGTAATCTTGTCACAGGTCTCCCGCATAGAATCTTCGGACCGATAAATGCCGGCACCGGACTCCATGGTTTCATTCATCTCCTTTCGAAGGGTGGTGATGTTCTCACCGCCTTCTTCCCTGAGAAAGAGGTCCGTCACGCGCTTGCGCGCCGCCTCCCCTTCCCGTCTGATCTCCGATTCTGCGGGCTGGGCTGCGGATCTGGCGTGCTCCGCCGCATGCTCGCCGGCCCGTTTGCCAAACACCAACAGTTCCGTGAGTGAATTGGACCCCAGGCGATTTGCCCCGTTGATGCTGACGCAGGCACATTCACCGGCCGCATAAAGCCCGGGCAATGGCGTGGCGGCATCGATATCGGTATGAATGCCGCCCATCATGTAGTGCACCACGGGTCTTACGGGCACCAGTTCATGAACCGGGTCCGTCCCGACGTAGCTCGCGGCCAGATCCCTCACCAGCGGCAGCTTCTCGTTGATCTTCTTTTCGCCCAGATGGCGCAGGTCCAGGTGCACTACGTCGCCCCAGCGCGAAGCGACGGTGCGGCCCTTTTTCTGCTCGTGCCAGAACGCCTGGCTGAGACGATCCCGGGGCCCCAGCTCCATGGCCTTGTTCCGGGGCCAGGGATCCGGAGGCCCCAGATCGTAATCCTGCAGATAGCGATAGCCGTCCTTGTTGACAAGTATTCCACCCTCCCCCCGGCACCCTTCCGTAAGCAGGATTCCGGTTCCCGGCAGGCCGGTCGGGTGATACTGCACAAACTCCATGTCCTTGAGGGGCACCCCGGCACGATAGGCCATGGCCATACCATCGGCGGTCTTTATCGCACCGTTGGTGGTAAAGGGAAACATCCATCCGGCCCCGCCAGCCGCAATAATCACGGAACGGGTCTGGAACAACTGCATCAGACCGGTGCGCATCTCGATGGCCGACACACCCTGGCATCTGCCGTCTGCCACCATCAGGTCGGTGCAGTAAAACTCGTCATAACGTTTGATGGACGGATACTTCAGGGATGTCTGGAACAGTGTATGGAGGATGTGGAAACCGCTCTTATCCGCGGCAAACCAGGTCCGCTCGTTCTTCATTCCCCCGAACGGCCTGACGGCGACATGCCCGCTTTTTTCCCGGCTCCAGGGACACCCCCAATGCTCCAGTTGGGTGAGCTCGACGGGGGCCTGTCTGATAAAAAGATCCACGGCATCCTGATCGCACAGCCAGTCACCACCCGCCACCGTATCATTGAAATGATCTTCCAGCGTGTCGCCCTGCTTGATCACGCCGGCGGCACCGCCTTCGGCTGCCACTGTGTGGCTGCGCATGGGATAGACTTTCGATATCAGTGCAATGTTCAGATCAGGGGCACTTTCCGCGACCGCAATGGCCGCCCTCAGACCCGCCCCTCCGGCACCGATGATTGCCACGTCGGTTTTAATGATTTCCATCTCTCTAGCATCCCCCTTCCGCCGCTTGTGTCGCCCGGCCCAACAGGCAACTTCACTGATAAATGACCGCTGCCGTCGGCACTCTTATGGCTATCAGAAAACAGAACCCGCTCCGCAGGGCAAAGGCCGTTTTCCGGTGCCTCCGGAGCCAATCGCTGGTTAATTGTACTTGATTTAACGATCATGATGATGTTACATCTTTTTTACCCAGTGCAAAAAGTTGAATAACAATAACTCGATATTAAGCTTCTACACTCGTTAATCCGGATTATCCTGTACTTTCCCGAAAAAGCAGAAGGCTGCCATAGCCCGATGCGGAGCATCGTGGGAAGCGGTGTATCCGGAAGCAGTGGCAATCATCTGCAGAATCGGCGGCTGTCCCATAACAAGCCGAATGTGGGCTGATTAAGGAAAAGAATGCAGCTTTATGGCTAAACAAAGTAGCGTCGCAACAAAAACCCTCCAATCAGACACTGAGAGACCGGATGTCATTGAACAGCCCGCGGGGCCAGCGATTCCTGATTACCTTGTCAGGACATACTGGTGGGCCTATCTGCATCCCCGCAGTGTGCGGATATTCGAACACCAGTGGATAGTAAACCTTATTCTCTGGGGGAACTTTGCCAGATTGCGGGACATTGCCCTGGACACCCTGGGTAAGCGCATCTCCGGGCGCACCCTCCAGGTAGCCTGTGTATACGGCGATTTCACCCGCAAGATTGTGGAAAGACTCTCCCCGGGGGCCAGGCTGGACGTCATCGATGTTGCCCCGATTCAGTTGGAAAACCTTCGCAGCAAGATCGCTGATCGGAAAGATGTTTTCCTGAGCCGGCAGGATGCCTCCGACCTCTCCTACGAGACCGACAGCTTCGACCAGGTGGTGGTATTTTTTCTGCTTCACGAACTGCCCGCGGACTTCCGAAAAAGGGCAGTACAGGAGGTGATGCGGGTGGTGAAACCGGGCGGTAAAGTGGTATTCGTGGACTATCATCAACCCGTCCGCTACCATCCGCACCGCTATATCATGCGCCCGATTCTCAGGCTCCTCGAACCCTACGCCCTGGACTTGTGGAATACCGAGATAACCGACTGGCTGTCCAGAGACACTTCGCCGGTACGTGTTGAGAAGTCGACTTTTTTCGGGGGCCTTTATCAGAAGGTGGTTCTGACCTGCTGATCCGCGATTCGGGCGTTATCCCGACCCGTATCCCCGGTTGACATAGACATCGTAGCGGGTTTTGGGGCTCTTGATCTCGATATTCGGGAGCACACCCCCCAGAGGGCCTGATCGTGCAGGCCGCTTGACCACCACCCGGAAGCTTGCACAATTCCTGGCTGCGGCCAGCAGATCCAGGTTGTCCGGATCGTCACCCACCAGCTTCCTGAACATCCGCATCTCTTTTTTCACCAGTGCACGCTTTGTGCGATGGGGAAACATGGGGTCGAGATAGACCACGTCGGGGCATGCGGCCACAGGCAGTCCCCGCATGAAGACGATGGCATCCACGCAACGGAGTTCCATCAGGCTCACGATGGGACGGGTTCCCGGTTCTCTCAACCCCCGCTCGATACCGTCGGCCAGCAGGGCGGCGGCGACGGGGGAACGTTCCAGCAACAGCACCCTGCAGCCGAGGGAGGCAAGCACAAAAGCGTCACCGCCCAGACCGGCGGTGGCGTCGAACACCTGGGGTGACCGGCCTTTCCTCAAACCGACCGCGCGCGCGAGAGGCTGACCCCGCCCTTCCCCGGAGCGTCCACGATGCCCCGTTCTCCCCCGTACGAAATCCACTCGGACCGGACCCGGGGCACCCTCGCCGGTCTGTCTCAGTTCCAAGCCTGAAGGGGCCGCCACCAACAGCAACTCGTAGCCATCAACCGCAAGACCGGTCACCGGCAGTTTCAGTCGACGTGCCAGGGCTTCGGCATGAGCCCGCTGGGCTTCCGCCTCCCACATGACGGCTATCCGCCCTTCAGTCATTTCCAGATATCGACATCCTTACCCTGTTCCCGGATGTGTTCAAAGCGAGCACCGCAATGATAAAACCCCCTAAGGCGTTAATCCAGCATAGCCGGTAGAAGCGGGCTTGCCCGCGAAACCATTGCAGATATTTCGCAGGCAAGCCCGCTCCTACAGATCGATAGGCGCAGTCCGGCGGGAAATTGCCCTATAAGGGTTCAGGGCAACCAGAGAGAGAAGCATCCGCCACCCAGGGTGTGGCCGTTGCTCAGAGAGATATGACCCTGCCGGTCCTTGTTGCGATGCATGCTTGCCACCAGGCCGGCAAAGTAAAGCCCCAGATGGGTGTGCTCACCGGTCGTTTCGTCGGATTGACATCCGCCTGCCTGGACATCAAGCATTTCCGTCGGGAATCCTTCCCCGTCATCTTCCACCCGCAACACCAGAAACCCCTTTTCCTGGCCACCGGACACCAGCAGCCGACTACTGGTGTAACGCAGACCGTTTCCCAGCAGGTTGTTGATGACACCGCGAATCAGGCCCTCGTCGAAGTATCCATAAAGTTCAGGATCGCTGCTGTATTCCAATTGAACCTTTTTCGCTTCGGCAGATGCGCGATTTTCAATGACGAGTTCCTCAAGAAAATCCCCCACATTCCATTCCTCGATGTGAGGTGAGATCCGTTCGTTTTCAATCTTGTACAGCGTCAGAAGTTCGATGAGATGGTTGTTCAGACGCTTCGCCTCCTGCTGGAGGGCCACAATCCTCTTGCGGTCTAACCGGGCATCCTCCGGATCAGCCGTAAACTCCTCCAGGGTGTTGATAACCAGCCCCAGGGAGTTTTTCATGTCGTGGATCAGGGATGCCAGGACGTCTGCAAATTTCATCACGGCCTGCCGGCAATCAGGACTGGAGGGACAACTGACGATACATGGCGTGCACCCGCCTCAGACCCGGGTCTTCGTCATCGAGTTTCCGAACTCTTTCGAGGTATTGCTTTACCCTGCCAAGCTGTCCCCTGCCGACCCCGTTCTCCTTCATGTTCATGATCAGAACCCGCGCGGCATTCAGATTGACCACCTTGTTGGCCGGCATTCCCTGTGCAGCCTCTTCAAAATGATCAAGTGCCTGTTTCAATCGACCTGATTTCGCAAGTTCCACACCCTGATTGTTGATATTCACAACCTCTTTGTGTATGCCTTCGATATAGCTCTCCGGATCCGAGTGGAGCCCGAGTTCAATCATCAGCTTGCCGACATCCCGAAGCAGCCTGTCATCGGAATGGTTGTTAATTACAACCGTATGCAACAGATTTTTCGCCTTGTCCGAATCGCCCAGTTTGTCACAGACGCGAACCATCTCCAGTGCTGCCTCCGGACCCGCATCCAGGCCGATCTGCTCATGGAGTTCCGCAGAACGCTGAAGACTGGCCTCGGCGGCATCCTTGTCTCCCGCATCGGAATGAATCACACATTCGGCCATGGCTGCGTAGAGAGAGGCCTCTTTGCTATCCGGAAATTCCGACAACATGTTTTTCAGAATCTTCATTCCTTCGCGACCGGCGCCCATGCGCACCCTGATCTTTGCCAGGCTGGCATTTACGGATGGATGTTTGTAGACAGAGTGCCTGCCCAGCTTAACGGCCTTGGCAAGGGCCTTGGAGGCCGTTTCCTCATCCTGATTCTTTATCGCCAATAACCCCAGGGCCTGCTGGCGCAAAATGGCATTGGGAGAGAGGGTTACCGCCTTCTCTAATACCTCCTGGGCATCCTCGTACCGATCCAGCATCTGCAGGGTGCGGGCCAGCCAATCATATGCCGATGTGAATCGTTCATTTTGTAAAAGCAGTTTCTCGAAAAGTGCCCGGGCCTTTTCATAGTCTTCCCGGGCGCAGTGCACCTTACCCAAGCCAAGCAGTGCCCAAGACATTTCCCGTTCGGCGATTATCCCCTCCAAAATGGTTGCAGCCTGCTGGTAGTCGCCTGCCCGGAAGCAGAGTTCTGCCTTGAGCTTGATCAGCTCACGCAGATTTCGTGGTTTTCCCGCGATCTTTTTGTCCAGCAAAACCAGGGCCACCTCAAAATCCTTACGGTCAACCGCCCGCTCGACATCCTGCAGGTTGTTCTTTTTCTCAACCATTTTGTTCAACCGGACCCTGAGAAGATCCTTGGTGAACGGCTTGGTCAGGTAGGAGTCAGGCTCGTATTCCACCGCGCCCATCACCATGTCGAGGGTATTTTCGGCGGTTATCATGATAAAAACGGACCCCAGCCCGATCAGATTGCGGTATCGCGCCTCCTCCAGCACCTGTTGTCCGTTCTTGCCCGGTCCCAGATTGTAATCACAGAGTATGAAATCGTAGCGTTTGGCCTCCATGGCGCCGACGGCGTCCTTTCCATTTGCGGCGACGTCCAGACGGGTGACACCAATACCCTGAAGCATGCCTTTGATCATGCCGCGCATATCGCCGAAATCATCGATTATGAGAAAGCTTTTCTTCTCCAAATCGCTGGTTCTGAAGTTCACCGGCGGGCGTTTTTTCATGATACAAACCAGGCAGTTGAGAGTCTTATCGATAGCTAATCTATCGGCAGACCCGGCGGAAAACTGAAGTGCGCCTGAGACTGATTCTCAGACTGAATCAGGGGCTTGGCGTATGGGCTTCTTCTTTGCAGCAGCGGTTGCGCCCGCTCTCCTTTGCCTGATACAGCGCCCTGTCGGCCCTCTCGAACAGGCTGTCCGCGGAATCCGATTCCCGAAACCGGGCAAGGCCGCAGGATGCGGTTATGGAAACCCTTTGGTTGGCATATTGAAAGTGTTTGGTCTGTACCGCCAGGCGCAATTTTTCCGCCACGGCCTGTGCCCCCTCGAGATCTGTCTGGGGCAACAGGATTACGAATTCTTCACCGCCGTAACGTGCGGGGTAATCCGATTCACGGATGGTCTGATGCACGAGTGTGCCTATCACCTCCAGCACCCTGTCTCCCGCCTTGTGACCGTAGCTGTCGTTGACATGTTTGAAATGGTCCACGTCCAGCAGAATGAGACTCAGGTCATTGCGATAGCGCTTCCAGCGCGCGATCTCCTCTTCCAGCCGGTTATCGTAGGCAGTCCGGTTGTGCAACCCGGTCAACGCATCCCTAAACGCTTCGTTGCGGGCTTCGTTGACCTGCTGTTGAAGCCTGTCCGACTCACGCTCCATTTCTCCGATTCTTTCCTTGAGCCGGCTTACCGAATCCTGCAACGCTTGTTCTCTTCGATGCTCCAGCTCTCGCTGTTCCCTGAGCCGTTCCTGGATCTGCGCCAGACGACGGCTTATGTTCTGCTTGAGATCTTCCAGGTCGCTGGCCGATGCGACCGAGGCATGCAAGTCTGTCACCTCTCCGGTCACGGATTCCCCAATGGCCCGATGCTCCTGCAGAATCTCACCGCCCTGGAACTGAATACCCTCCAGTGCCAGCCCCAACTGTCCCAGCCGGTTCGTGAGCTGAAGCAGAAAACGCTCAACCTCTTCCCGCTCCTCTTCCGCTCTCCTCCTGGCCCCGCCGACCAGTTCCACCAGTTCATCAAGCACCGGTGGCATTTCCTCTTCTTTCAGCCCAACCAGAAGACGGTCCCTGAGGGTGATCATTCTGGGTCTAATCTCAGCGGGCAAATCCATTTTTTCCAACAATTGGATCAGGATGCTCTCGCGGTTGAGTGATGCATCCGGTGACGATCCGGGGTTGATCAGCGGCAGAAGCGCTTCCGCCAGTTCCTCGAGATCTGCGGGGCCGTGGGCATGTTCGAGCTTCTCGCGCAGCCCGGTGACATCTGATCCGGTCCCGGCATCTGAAATCCGGTCAAGGAGGAGGTGCAGCAGCGCTATAGCCACTTCCCCAGGTTCGGACTCCAGATTATCCCCCGACACCGCCGGCGCCTGCGGAGAGACCGTGCCCTTGTTGAAAAACCGCCCCAACAACCCCGCCTCCGGTTTATCACCGATGGACACACCGTTCAGTGAATCCAGCAGCAGGTTCTCCGTGGTGGCCAGGGACTCCACGCTCAAGCCGTGCTTTTTGAGGCTGCGGCGCAGTTTCCTTGCGCGCGACTGCAGATCTGCGGGAATAGTTGCCTCCTGGATCAAATTGATCAGGGATCCCGTAACCTGCGCGGAATCCGCCCTGTTCCCTGATTCGAGTCTGAACTCCTCCAGCCGATGATTAATGCCTTCTATCATCCCCTCCAGGCGGTTCAGATCCTTCTCCCCGCGGACCCGATTGCGGAGCTTCTCCAGCCGGTTATCCAGGGTATCGTCCCTGCCTTGACCCACGAAACTGAGGCGCGAGATAAAGCGCCTCAATGTCTTTTCAACCTCTACCCAGAATGCCTCTCGTTGTTCCAGTCTTTCGAGACTGTCGAAGTATTTTGTTTTCCAATCAGATTCTGCATCCATTATTGAGTTCGCCTGGGGATCAAAGACCCACTGAGTAAAGCAATTTCCCGATTGTGTCCTGCCCTGAACACCCACTTCGGTCCGAGGCCGGGCCGGAGTCAAAGCCTCTGATAGACGTTTCGGGCGATCGGGCTGAACTCTTTAATCGATGGGTCACCCCGGCTGTCCACAGCCAGACGGGGTCAACAGCGTTCGGGCCAGTGCCTGCTCGATGCTGTTGCGGTGCAGCATCAGGTTGTCTAGTATTGCGGTGAAAACCAGGTGCCCTGCAGGGCGCCAGATCATCCCCAAATTCAGATCGATGGATAAAACGACACGAATGAGCGTCGATTTGCGCCGAATCCCGTGGAATCGGGAGATACCGGAATATTTCAACATCGGCAGTGCCTGTACCGATGCGCTGCTGGATTCGCCCGTTGCAGACCGGGTGGCCATGATTGTCGCGGACGACACCCTGGGTACCAGCAGTTCGAGCTACCGGGATCTGGCGCATCGTACCGACAGATTCGGACAGCTGCTGCGCAATCTGGAAACAGCAGCCGGGGAGCGGGTGCTGGTGCGCCTGCCCAACTGCCTTGATTATCCCACGGCCTTTCTCGGTTCCATGAAGGCGGGTGCCATCTCGGTCCCCACTTCGACGCTGCTGGTTGCAGAAGAGGTCCGCTATCTGGCGGAGAACTCCGGTGCCTCGATCCTGGTCACTCACAAATCCATGTGGGAGGAACTGGGCCGGGAGTTGAAGGATTATTCAGGCGGGCTGCGACACGTCCTGCTCTCGGGAGAGGGTCCGATGCCGGAAAGCAGTGGCTATCTGCAGCTGCACGAACTGGAACAGGAATTATCCACCATTACCCATTGGGACGATCCCTTTCCCACCCGTGCCCACGATCCGGCCTATCTCGTCTACACCTCCGGTACCACGGGGCATCCCAAGGGTGTGCTGCATGCTCACCGGGCGCTGATCGGTCGCCTTCCCGCCGCGCGACACTGGTTCGACTTCGGAGAGGAGGACAGAATTCTGCACTCGGGAAAATTCAACTGGACCTATGCCCTGGGCACGGCCATGATGGATCCCCTTTATCAGGGGAAGACCGTGGTAGTCCATGAAGGAGCCACCCGGGCGGTCACCTGGCTGAAATTGATTGCCGCTCACGGATGTACCACTTTCATCGGGGTGCCCAGAATCTATCGTCAGATCGTGCAATACACCTCCCTCGGGGCCGGAGATGTGCCAACACTAAGACACTGCATGAGCGCCGGTGAACATCTCTCCGACGATCTGCGCCTCGCCTGGCGGAAACGATTCGATCTGGAGATCTATGAAGGCCTGGGCATGTCCGAGTGTTCCTATTACATTTCACAGGACAAGCGGCACCCGATCAGGCTGGGTTCCGCTGGTCGCATCCAGCCCGGACACACGGTAGCACTCCTTGACGAGAATCACAGCCCGGTACCGGATGGGAAAGAGGGTATGATCTGCGTGGCCGAATCTGATCCCGGGCTGTTCCTGGGTTACTGGAACCAGGGGGGTGAGACGGAAAGAGTAAATCACGACGGCTGGTTCTTTACCGGAGACTATGCCAGAAGGGACGAGGACGGCTACATCTGGTTTCTGGGCAGACGTGACGACATCATCAACACCTTCGGTTACCGGGTCTCACCCCAGGAGATCGAACGGGTGATGAGGACCCACCCCGATGTGGCGGACTGCGTCGCCATCGGTCAGGAAATGGAGGAAGAGAAAACACTGGTTGCCCTCTGCGTGATTCTGGAGTCAGGCTCGAAAACCGGCACGAAGGAACTCCTCGATTTTGCCGGGCTGCATCTGGCAGCCTACAAGCGTCCCAGAATAGTTCATATCCTGGAAGAGTTCCCACGCACCAGAAACGGCAAGGTGTTGCGCAGCAAAATCAAACAGGAGATCGAGACCCAATCCGCTCAGTGAGCGGCAAGGATTGATTTGTAGCAGCCATAGCGTGCGGGCCGTTGTCGGTCGCCTAACAACACGTCAAACAATATGCGGAAAAACCGAACAGGAAGAAAAAAGATGACTAAGACCTATCCGGGAAACTTCTTTGAAGACTTCAAACTGGGGCAGACACTGGTCCACGGCACACCAAGGACTATTACAGAGGGGGACATGGCACTCTATATCGCCCTGACCGGCAGCCGTTTTCCCTTGCATTGTGCCCGGCCGACAGCCCAAAAGCTTGGTCTGGAAGGTCAAACGGTGGATGATCTGCTGGCCTTCCATATGGCCTTCGGCAAGACCGTTGCCGACATCTCCTTTAATGCCGTCGCCAACCTGGGATACGCAGACATGCGCTTCACCAGGCCGGTCTACCCGGGGGATACGCTGCAGTCGGTGAGTTCGGTAATCGGTCTCAAGGAAAATTCCAACGGAAAAAACGGAAACGTTTACGTACGTTCCAACTGCTATAACCAGGACGGGGAAGAGGTGCTCACCTGGGCACGCTGGGTCATGGTGAACAAGAAGGACCCGAGCGCATCCGTGGCGGAGGCCCGTATTCCGGAACTGCCTTCCACCGTGGCGGTGGATGATCTGCCAATACCGCCAGGACTGGACCTTTCAGGTTACAACACGGAAATCACGGGCTCGCCCCATCTCTGGGAGGACTACCAGACGGGTGAGCGCATCGACCATATCAATGGCATGACGGTTGATGAATCCGACCACACGCTGGCCACCAAGCTCTATCAAAACAATGCACGCGTGCATTTCGAGGCATCGATGATGAAGTCGTCCCGGTTCGGAAGACGTCTGATGTACGGTGGTCATGTCATATCCATCTGCCGGGCCCTGTCGTTCAACGGCCTGGCCAACTCTGTCCGCATCGCCGCCATCAACTCCGGGGCTCACTGCAACCCGGCCTTTGCCGGAGATACCTTCTATGCGTACAGCGAGATTCTGGACAGCATGGAGCTTTCAGAGCGAAAAGACATGGGTGCCCTGAGAATACGCACGATCGGCCTGAAAAATATGGAAAGCCGCGAAATAGAGGATCCCAAGGTCGAGATCGACGGGAAGAGGCGCTACCACGAAAATGTGGTGCTGGATCTGGATTACACGGTGCTCATGCCGCGCAGACCTTGAGGACATTCCTGGATTTCACCGCGTTTCGTCCAAGCTGCGATATCATGCTTCCGGAACGTAGCCTGGACGAAACGCGGGTAAACCGCCTTATGTTTAAACCCGTGTTTCGCAGGCTCAACACAGGCTATCAACTAGCCGTCAGTCTTTGGGGCCTTTTCTAATGTGGAGGTTGAGCCGAATTTTCAGGATCATACCCAGCACCATGGTACCCAGGATTATGGAGAGAATGATCAGGTTCAGGGTGCCGTCCAGAATGAACAGGCCCGCCTGAAAAAACAGGCTGAACCAGAAAAACAGGGCCGCCACCACCCAGAGTTTCTTGAGTCGGTCCCTCTCCTTTTCCCAGTCCTTCTGCGGTTCCGGGGTCTGGCATTTGGGGCAGACATCGTCCTCTTCGGCCAGTGTTTCGCCGCACTGGGGGCAAACGGGGGCTGTCTTTGGTTCTGTATTCATTACTTAAAATGCCCTTACCAATCGATGTGAAGGCCTGCCTGAGCCCGCAAAACCGAAATCAGAAGACACCTTTAGCGTTGAGATATTCCCCCAGTTTTTTATCAAACTTCAGCACATGATTTAAAAACCAGTCGTTGGAGACATCGTAATCAGAATAAAAAGTGGGATACTTTCCCTTGGAGACGACATCTACCAGTTGCTCCAGATGTTTGTGCAGTGCCCTGTGTTCCTTGTGGTGCTTCTTCATCCGCTCGAATTTGTGTTCCTTCATCAGTTTTTCTTCGGTTTCGAAATGGTGGCGCGTGAACTTGGCAAGATTGACCAGCATCTTACGCAGTTCATCCTTGTCTATCCTGGCTTCCACAGCCGCATGCAGTTCACCTACAAGTTCGAGTAACCTTTTATGCTGTTCATCGATTACCGCCACATTGATGCTGTATTCCTCAGACCAGGTAAGAATCGGCATATCTTTATCGCCTCCAATTAAGATTTATTATTTTCACCCGATCACTGGACAAATACCGTGATCGACCTCCACTCTCGGGTTAGCGGACCGCACAGCCACGCTGTTCAGTTATTTTCCGAATCAAGAACCCCCTGTATGACAGAATTCCAGGCATCGGCAATGCTCGCCCGGTTATAACCGCCACCTCCAAGGGCCAGCAGACCCGCGATGTCAGGTTCAGCCGCCAGATCCGCGAGTTCTCTTGCTGCATGATAATGAGCCTTGCTGCTAAAGGCCATATGCGTAATGGGATCTCCCGCTATACTGTCTGCACCGCACTGCATAATAAGGAACTGCGGTTTATGGTCCGCTATAAACCCCTTCACTTTGGGCCAAACCTGGAAAAATATCTCATCATCTGACCCGGGCGGTAAAGGAACGTTCAATTTGGTACCCGCTGCATCGCCACGCCCGATCTCATGGATATCTCCTGTGCCCGGGTAAAGGTATCTGCCATCCTCGTGGAGATCGGCAAACACCAGATTCATATCCTCTTCAAACGCGTAAAACACCCCGTCTCCATGATGGGCATCGATGTCGACATAGCCGATACGCTCAACCCCGTGCCTTTGTCTCAATGCTTCAATAGCGATCCCTATATCGTTGAAAACACAAAATCCGGCAGAACTGTCTCTCTGGGCGTGATGCAGCCCCGCGATCGGCACGAAGGCTGATCCGGTTTTCCCTCCGATAATCATCTCCACCGCATCGAGCACGGTCCCAACCACATAAAGGGCCGATTCATAGATACCCTTAGCGGCCGGGGTATCCGGATCGAGCATACCGATGCCCTGCGCGGTCAGGGTTTCCACCCGCCGGACATATTCGGGTGTATGAAACAGCAGCAGATCCTCCCGATCACCTGATACGGGATTCCTGACCTCGACACGCTCTTCCAGCCCCCTGGCCAGAAATTCCTGCCAGAAAGCATGGAACCTGTCCGGCCCAAACGGATGCCCATCTCCAAATCCGTAGCGCGCCAGTTCCTCTCCTGCGTATACGTACATGGTTACCCGCGAAAACCCGCCGTCCCGATCTGCCGGTACAGGCATAATTCCGGAAATCGCCT
>JAHEHQ010000249.1 GCA_024644505.1 Gammaproteobacteria bacterium | reverse complement strand
TCGACACCGGGATCTCCCGTGAATTCATGGGGATGGTGGAAGATCTGCGCCAATCAGGCAAAACCATCCTGATTACCAGCCATGACCCCATTGTGTTCGAATCCGCCGCGGTTCAGAAGGTGGTGGAGATGAGAGACGGGCACCTGGTGAAGGCGTGAGCATGCTGTTCAACCCCGCCATCATGGCATTGATCATGGTCTCCGTCATCGTCAGCGCGATGCTGCTGATTGCGGCCGGCTTTTCCATTCAGGTACTGCATGGTTGGGATATCAACAGCGGCAGTGAGAGTCAATTGTCCCTGGAACGACGCACTTATCTGATCTCGACACTCCTTACCTGGGTATTTGCATCGGAGCTGGTGTCCTTGATGCTCTTTATCTATAACGCCGAATCCATGTCCGGTCAGTTTGTCGGTGCCATGTGCGCCACCGGGGTGCTCAACGTGAATGCATGGGGTTGGCCCACCCTGTTTCTGAAGATAATGGTGTTCTTCATGGGTGCGGTCTGGCTCGCTGTCAATTATCTGGATAATCAGGGTTTCGACTACCCGCTGATCAAGACCAAATACTGGCTGCTCCTCCTGGTTGTCCCCCTGGTGTTGTTGGAGTCCTTTGTCCAGCTGCGCTATTTCCTGGGTTTGAATCCGGACGTCATCACCTCCTGCTGCGGCGCACTGTTTTCCACGGATGCGGAAGGGGTGGCGGCCGAAATATCCGGTTTGCCGCCGGCCACTGCACTGCCGCTGCTTTATGGGACAGGGCTGATCATGATGCTGAGCGGCGCCTGGTTTCTGTTGCGTCGCAACGGCGGCCTGTTTTTTGCTGCCTCCGGCGGCGTGGCGTTCGTGGCGGCCCTGGTGGGGATCGTGTCCGTCGTATCCCTCTATATCTACGAACACCCGCATCACCACTGTCCCTTCTGCATTCTGAAACCCGGCCATGATCACGCCGGATATGCGCTCTATATCCCCTTGTTTATCGCCACCGCACTGGCCTTTGCATCGGGCGTGATGGGGATCTGGAGAGAGATTCCCAGCCTCACGGACGTGGTGGAAAGAGAGGTTCCCAGGCTCGCATGGATATCCATGTTGCTGTTCGTGCTGTTTTTTGCTGTTGCCACGGCAGCTGTCTGGCGCTCCAACCTGATCATGGAGTCGGTGTGGTGGTAGGAATTGCCCGAAGTAATCTCAGTTCAGCGGTGTCCTGCACACGGATGAACTTCAGATATCTTCAATTTTGTTGTCGTTAAGGAGAGGTAAGCTATGTGTGAAGAAAAAAATATCGATCGACGCAGGATGGTGAAAATGCTGGCGGCCGTGGGGCTGGGCAGTATCACCGGTGTGGCTGCAGCAGCCTCACAGGTCGGCGTCATGATACCCGGCAAGGGGTGGGTCAAATCATCGGGCGCTCAGTGTGAGGGGGACGGTACGCCGTTGCAGTTCATACCAAAGACCGCACCGGAGAGTAACCCACTGGATAACGAACTCGCCAATCACCCCAAGTGTCCCTACTGCGGTATGGACCGCACCAAGTGGCATCATAGCCGTCATCTGGTGCAGTATGATGACGGACTGGTTGACGGCACCTGCTCGATCCATTGCCTGGCTATCAGCCTGTCGCTGAATATCGACCGGGGTCCGAAGGCCATCTATGCAGCGGATTTTGGTTCCGATGCGAAGATAAAGCCCCTGGTGAACGTGGACGAAGCCCATTATCTGATCGGATCCGGTTTACGGGGCACCATGACCAAGAAGAGCAAAATGGCCTTTTCCTCACAGGATGCCGCCAAATCTGAACAGAAGAAAAGCGGCGGGGAACTCGGGGGGTTTGACAATGCCCTGGAAGCTGCCTATCTGAGCATGGCCAGCGATACCATGATGACCCGTAAACGGCGACTGGAGCGCCGCATGCGTATGCAAAAGAAGATGCAACACATGGAGCACAAGGGATAATTAACCGGCAGCGCCGCCACAGGGGCAGGGGGATACCTGTTGTCTGTGGCGGCGGATACCCGTGAGCAGATTATGCGTAAGGCAACCAGACCCCGTTTTTTTCTGATGCTCATACTGGCCATGGTTTCGGGGCCCCTGCTTTCCGAAACTATCCGGCTTCCCGAGCCCGGGCCCAGGGACACCTGCCCGGTATGCGGTATGTTCGTCGCCAAGTACCCCGAGTGGGTCGGGACCGTACTCTACAAGGATGGCCATGCCCATCATTTCGATGGTGCCAAGGACCTGTTCAAGTACCTGCTGGATCTGCCCAAATGGGCACCCGATCATCGTCTGGAGGATATCATTTCCATCGGAGTGACCGAGTATTACGGCCTTACCCTGATCGATGCGCGCCAGGCATTTTACGTCACGGGCTCAGATGTACTGGGGCCTATGGGCCATGAATTGATACCCCTGGCCAGCCGCGCCGATGCGGAAGAGTTTTCACGCGATCACGGCGGCAGGGCGGTATTGTTGTTCGACCAGGTCACACCGGGCCTGCTGATGATGCTGGATGAAGGGCGGTTCGAGTAGACCCGGTCGGGAACCTGCAACAGGGGTTGTTTCACCACGGAATCGGTTCTCTGTAACGAAAGAATCCACCGGTGGGCCCATCGTCAGGTAAAGTGGCCAGCCATACGATACCGTCCGCACCTTCCTCGGGAGAGATATCCGCCTCCCGGCCGCCCATATCGGTACGCACCCATCCCGGGCAAACCGAATTGACCTTTATACCGGTATCCGCCAGTTCCTCCGAGAAAATCCGGGTCAATGCGTTGAGGGACGTCTTGGACAACCGGTAGCCCGGGCAGCAGCCGTTCATTTCACTGAGTTGTCCCATGCCTGAAGAGACGTTCACGACACGTCCATAGCCCCCCATCAGCGGAATCAGCCGTTGGCACATCATAAGGGGGCCATAGGTGTTGGTTTCCATGGCTTTGCGTATGAGATCCGTGTCGGTATCGAATACGCTGTTGCTGCCGCCCGTCCGGCCCGGAAAGGGATCCGGAAATATACCGGCATTGTTGACCAGAACATCGAGCCGACCCGTCTGGGACCGAATATGCTCAGCGAGTTCTCCGATGCTCTCCGGACTGGTCACATCCAGCGGGTGATAACGGACGTCATGGCCGGACTTCCGGATCTTCGCGGCCTCGGCCTCACCTTGCTCCCGGTCTCTGCTTGTGAGAAAAACCGTCATTCCCCGGGCTGCCAGCTGGCGGCAGGTCTCCAGCCCGAGACCACGGTTTGCGCCGCTGACCACGGCAATCTTCAGTTTGGACATAATGGGTTCGCTCCTGATGACGTTCTGATGACCCGGCCCGGCGGTTTCTGCCCGATTAATCGCCTAAACCGACGGTTAGCCGTAAGAGTAAGTTTAATCCGAAGTCATCTTCAAGGCTCTTCCCCAAAGCAAGCGGGCAGATTTCCGTTGTAGGGCCGAATTCATTCGGCCAACTGCGGCCCATGGTCGAATGAATTCGACCCTACAGTCCACATGACAGATGGAATACAGTAGGGCCGAAAACAGATGATATGCAATTCAACCGAAAACGGTGATGGGCCGGAATTCGGGGGCATATACCATGGTCAGACTGCGGCATATATAATGATCCCAAATCTACCCGCCTGAGGAGGCTTTTGGTATGTACTCGACGTCTGCGGTAGGCAGCTTCCATACGGTACTCAAAGACTTCCAGCTCGATGGCATGATGATGCGCTACAGCAACTTCATGCCCCGGCTCTACAATTTCTGCCTGTCGCTCGGCATGGAGCCCGGAAAGATCATGCCGTCAAGGGCCTTCTGCTCCGACGAAAGTCAGGGTTTTCCGATTATCCTGATTACCAAGCAGTTCGGGACATTCCCTTTCAATCATGGCCTTGTGGGTGGGGTGGTGGCAACGGACCGCCACGGTCCCCACGCCTCCCACGGGAGAGACATGGTTATCATTCAGGCCAGCCATGTGGGGTACGATCCGGAGATCCGGGAATTCGGCACCTACCGTCGCATACAGACCGATGATTGTCATCACAGCTCGAACTGTGGAAAGGTGACGACCGTCCTGAGCTGGTATCAGGATGAGTACGAGTTTGCATGCGGGAACATTTATCTGGAACCCGCGCTGAACGAGCCTTATCAGATATCCATAAACAACCTGCTGCTTCGCACATCCCGCGAAGAGGGTCTGTTCCTGGATTTGAACCAACTGATTGCTCACGACGCTGCGGGTAATCCCCAATTGATACGTTCGCTCAGCACGGCGAGAACCTTCGAGGCCGCACCGGATCTGATTGCGCGGATCGGTGATCGCTGGCCCCGGGAAAAGGCCCGGCCCATCGGCCGGTTGCTGACCCCGAACCTGTTCCGGTTCAAACGTGATCTGGTGGCAGATGCCGAGAGCCATGGGCATCTTGAACAGAATCTTATCGATCCCATGCCCTGGATAGTGACGGATGCCGCACCCGCGCTGGCGGCGG
>JAHEHQ010000248.1 GCA_024644505.1 Gammaproteobacteria bacterium | reverse complement strand
CCACCCTGACCACCCTGACCTCCTGCGCCCATGGCGCCCTGCCCGTCGCCTTTAGCGGCGTAGGCAGTCGATACTATCGAGGACATACCTGTCTCTATGCCCATGAAACTACTCATTGATGCGACGCCGCCTATGACCAAAGTCACAGCAGCGGCGAGCGCTGTCTTACGTAACAATCGTGTTTGAATTTTCATGATTCTCTCCCTTATGACGGCCTCCCTGCACATCATTATTGACCAGGGGCGCGATCCATCGGCCCACTGCCCGAAGAGGTTTCAACATCCTCTCGGCTTGATTTCAGTCTACTCGTTACATCTAAAACACATAGAGACAAACTGTTTCATTCGTTACCGTAAACAAGACAGATGAAACAACTTGAAACGTTTAACCCGTGGAAGGAAATTCCAGGGAAACAGCATCCCCCTAGAGTCTTTGCAGGTGGCGGGAAAGCAGGCCACCATCGACCGACCCGCCCGTAAATGACACAGATACCGGAGGCGCAGCCGTATCGGGAGGGTCGGAACGTCAGGGGGGTTCCCGCGGCGGGCGTGGCTAACGCCTCTATCAAGGCATCAAAAAAGATAAAGGCGCCTGACGGCGCCTTTATCTTTTTCGCACGGCCTGACTCAGCGCATCAGATTGGCACCCGCCGGGTGATTGCTGCCATGCACCTGGTTATGACAGTTGCTACAGGCCTCCCCCATCACCAACCTCGAGATACCCCGACCCCCAGCCTCCGGGCCGATGTCCGGTGCGCCCGGCTGACGATAACTCAACGCCAGGCGTGAATGCCGCGCGTGCGGCCCCAGTGGATTGTTGGCCATAGCGGTCGGCTCATGGCAGGACTGGCACAGCTGCGGTTGACGGCGACTCAGCATCCCCCTGTGGATCGAACCATGCGCACTGTGACACAGGACGCAGTTTTCACTTGCAGGCGCGTGTTCCCAAAGAAAAGGACCACGTTTCTCGGCATGACAGGCGTAACAGGTCTCGTTGATCGAAAAAGCCTTCAGGCCGGAATCGCCCACGCCACCGTGTGCATCGTGACAATCGCTGCAGCTCATCTTCTCTTCACGCAGCGGGTGCCCATAGGGCTTGCTGGCCTGCGCACGCAGATCGGCGTGACAGGTGAAACACACCTGCGACTCCGTTTCGCGCGACCGTACCTTGTCCTCGTCGTGCACCCTGTGGCAGCCCACGCAGCCAACATCGCCGGCGTCGTGACCGCTGCCCTGCCAGTGCAACAAGCTGGCCTCTTTATGACACCCAACGCAAACGGCATTCTGTTCGGGCGGCGTCATCATGCTCGCCTTGCCGTAGGCCTTCATGCCGTCCGCGGGGCCCTTCCCTTCATTCTCCACGTGCTCCTCGAGGTTGCCGTGGCAACTGGCACACTGGTGCACACTCACGGGTGTGCGGGCATCACCGGTCATCCAGTGTGCTGTCGATCTGATGGCTTCATACTGTTTCTCATGACAGACCTGGCAGACTTCGAGTCGCATGGACTCGTCCTCGGAGACGGCCGGCTGTTCCTCGTCGGCGGCCATACCCAATTGACCGGCAAAGGCAAAAAAAGCGCACAACGCAATTGCGTAAACCTTCAAGACTGACTGCTCCCTATTCGCCCGCGACAGGGCATATTCACTCGTTTGCGATGCCATAGGATATCAGGGCAAGGCGCATCCCAGTAAATAAAATAAAGTATCCTGCCCGATACATCGGGCATCGACACGACCGCAGGCTTTCCGCGCAGCTACCATTGCGCTGCCGCTAATGCCTATTTTGTGGGAATAACAGGATATGATTGCCGCGGCCTACCAACAACGCCTGGGCCAAGCTTGTAACCATCTGAAACAATTTGAAGTGTTTTGTTTGGTCAGCCGCAAATGAGAGGCGGCATTTATTTTCCCGCCGAGTTTGTCGGTCGCTTGATGCAGCGCAACCCAGGTTAAACGTATTTTGTGCGAAGGTGACGCGGAGGTGCGTGTCCAGACCGCAGAAACAGGGATGGAATCTGACCATCCGTTTATGAAGGCGCTCGAAAAGTTGCGGTTGGAGTAGCTGTGTTCCAGGAGGAGAGTACTTTGGAGATTCCGCGCTCGCGTTTCAAAATCTGTTTTCTTACAGCCGTTCTCGTTGCTTCACCGGTCGGTTTTGCGATCGACCCGGAAGACGGATCGGAAACCGCAGATACCCAACTGGCAGCGCCTTCATCGGGCAAAAAGCCTGGGTATCATACGCAAAACTTCCGCATCAGGCCGTCGCTCTCCATAACTCAGACGTACGACGACAACATCTACGCCACCGACAAAAAGACCGTGTCGGACTGGATCACGAGCACCACACCACAGCTAAGAGTCGATTCCACGTGGACCGAGCACAGCCTGAAATTCAGGGCCGGCGCAGACTTCGGACGATACTGGGATAACGATGGGGAGAATTACCTCGACTACTGGGCCAGCGCCGAAGGCCGTTACGACCTGAACGAAACCACGAATCTGTTCGGGGGGCTCGGGATCAGTTTCGAACATCAAGGCCGTGACTCCCAGGACGCCACCATCGGTGGCCTGGAGCCCACCACCTACCGCTCCGACAACGCCCACGCCGGGATAAAGACTATCTTCGGCGATACGACGGTTCGCTTTGGCGGTACCTACGAGTCATTGAATTTCGATAACGTGCAGTCGATCGGTGGGATCCTGATCAACGAAGACAGGGACCGGGAGCTGTTCGGCCTCGGTGTTCGCGCGACACACAGACTCGGCGAGCAACATTCCATCTTCGTGCAGGCGCTTTACGATGTGCGCGACTACGACCAGAGTCCCGATCAGAATGGCTTCGAGCGTGACTCCGATGGTTACCGCGCTGCCGCCGGCCTGCAGACCGACTTTGGCAATGGCAACGAGGCAGAGGCCTATGTGGGGATCATAAGCCAGGACTACGATGACAGCCGCTTCGATAGCGTCAGCGAGATGGACTTCGGCGGCCGGCTGACGCTGGTGCCAGGAAAATCCACCAAGGTAACGGCCAGACTGCAACGCTCGCTGAATGAAACCACCCTGGCCGGCAGCCCCGGATACATCAACACGGCCCTTTCCGGGAGGATCGAGCACCGCATCTCGCCAAGACTCATCCCATACCTGAGTTTCAGCTATCAGAATGCCGACTATCTGGAAATCGGACGCGAGGACGACACCTACTCGGCAGAGGCCGGCCTGAAGTACTATCTGGCGCGCAACGCCTATATCTCCACCGGTGTCAGGCATCTCGAGCGGGACTCGAACGACAAAGGGGTGTTTTTCGGCTCCGACGACTTTGAAAAGAATTCCATTTTTCTGACCTTTGCCACCCAGGGCTATCCCCTTTTCGAACCCATGATCTCGGATTTCAGCACCGACGGTGAATTTGAGATCGGTGCTCTGTTCCTGACCGACGATTCCACCCGGTTCGGTCGTTACAGCGGCCTTACAGACGATGGCCTAGAGTGGAACAGCGATATCCTGATGCACAGCACGGACGGCAAGCGTGGCTATGCAAACATCAAAGGGCTGGATCTGGGGCTTGACTCGCGATCACTGCGGATCGACTGGGGTTCTCAGGGGAGCTACAAGGCCTTCATCGACTACGACGAGATCCCGTTCAACGATTTCACCGGGCAAACCATATTCGGCGGTGTGGACAGTACCCGGCTCACGGTGCCGGCCGGCTGGGTTGCGGCCGACAGCACCGGCGACATGACGCAGCTGGCCGGCAGCCTGTCGGAGGTCGAAATCGGCACCAAACGCAAGAAGCTGGGCGTCGGCACCCTCCTGCACGCCACAAACAACCGGTGGACCGCGTCGCTCGGCTACGATACGGAGACCAAAGAGGGAACCTCCCAGACTGCAGGCACAATCGGTACCGCCCCGGGCAACGCCCGCTCGGCCCTGCTGCCCACCCCCATTGATTACACCACCAATAAGCTAAAGGCATCACTGGGTTACCTGTCGGACCAGGGCCAGCTCGAATTTGCGTACCAGGGTTCCTTTTTCTACAACAACCTGGATCAACTGACCTGGGAAAATCCATTCGATACCGCCGGGGGGCGCCCTCTGGGCAGCACCTCGCAGGCACCCGACAACCAGTTTCACCAACTGACTCTGTCCGGCGCCCGTGCCCTTTCGGGCACGACCCGCCTGACCGGGTACGCCTCGGTTGGCACCATGTTGCAGGATGAAAGCTTCCAGCCCGACACGGTCAATCCAAACTTGACCCCCAATAGCCAGCCGAAAGATTCACTCGACGGAGAGATATACCTTTACAACGCCCTGGTGGCACTGTCTTCACGCCCCATGCGGGGGCTCAACCTGAAGGCCTCCTACCGGATGCAAAAGCGTGACAACCAGACCGACAAAGAAACCTACACCTATTTCATCAACGACAGTGGCGGTACGTTGTCGGGTTCTCCGACAACCGCCACCAATGCACCCTACAGTTATGACAAG
>JAHEHQ010000247.1 GCA_024644505.1 Gammaproteobacteria bacterium | reverse complement strand
GATGCCGCCGAGTTCAACAACCCGACGTCCGACAAGGACTTCGGCATGCAGGACGTGGCGAAGGATTACTACCTCGCCAGCTTCCACCAGTCCCAGGAGTCTTTCGAGATCATCTTCAACAAGCGCAAGTTCAACGCCCTCGCCGACGAGCACCAGAAGATCCTGCAATACGCCGCCGAAGCGGCTTCCGCCGACATGTCCTGGAAGGCCCAGCACAGGTATTCCAATGACCTGATCGCGCTGAAGAAGGAACACGGCGTCAGGGTCCACCGCACCTCCGATGCGATCATGGATGCCCAGTTGAAGGCATGGGACGTGGTACTCAAGCCGTTCCTGGATGACCCCTACTTCGCCAGGGTGGTGGAATCCCAGAAGGCGTGGGCCCAGCGGGTCGGTGCCTATGAGATCACCAACAGCCCAGACTACGCCGGTGCCTTCAAGCACTACTTCGGCAGCACAGTGTAATCTAC
Source organism: Gammaproteobacteria bacterium (assembly GCA_024644505.1). Taxonomy (GTDB): domain Bacteria; phylum Pseudomonadota; class Gammaproteobacteria; order Chromatiales; family Chromatiaceae; genus JAHEHQ01. The sequence continues at coordinate 4,054 of JAHEHQ010000247.1, read as the reverse complement.
CGAAAAGTCGTTTGATGCAGAAGGGGGGGTGCCGGGAGGCATCTCCCCTTAAGCTTGCAGTAAACTGCCTTCTCGCCCCTGGATGTTGCCATGAACCCGTTTCTGTATTTCGTCGACAGCCTCAGCGCCTGGGTGGGCAAAGCCTTTGGCTGGTGCATTATGGTGCTCACCTTTGCGACCTGCTATGAAGTATTTGTCCGTTATGTCCTGAACGCACCCACCGTCTGGGCCTTCGACATGGCCGTCCAGATGTACGGTGCACTGTTCATGATGGCCGGCGCCTACACCCTTTCCCGCAACGGCCATGTACGGGGCGACGTCATTCATCGCCTGCTGCCCATTCGCGTTCAGGCCGGCATCGATCTCACCCTCTATATCCTGTTTCTGCTGCCCGGGGTGTTCGCGCTCATGTGGTACGGATACGAGTTTGCGGCGGATTCCTGGCGTTACAAGGAGGTCAGCTGGAGCAGCCCGGCCCGCGTCCAGATCTACTTTTTCAAGACCCTGATCCCGATCGCCGGATCCCTGATTCTCCTTCAGGGCATCGCCGAAGCCATGCGCTGCGTGATCTGCATCCGCACCGGGGAGTGGCCGGGGCGCCTGCACGACGTGGAGGAGACGGAAACCATGGCAAAGCACGAGATGGAAAACACCCGGCACCTGAGCGATCAGGAGGGTCAGGCAACCTTGGTGCACGAAGAGCCGAAGCAGACGGAAAATTCCGGAACCAGGAACTCTGAAGGGGAAACAAAATGAGCGATCCCCATGTAGCCATATTGATGCTCGGCTTGTTCATCCTCATCGTACTCCTGGGTTTTCCCATCGCCTTCACCCTGATCGCCATGGGGCTCGGCTTTGGCTACTACGCCTACTCCAGCCCGGACCAGATGCAGCATCTGCTGGAAAACCCGATATTCAACCTGTTCGTTCAGAACACCTTCTCGGTAATGTCCAACGACGTGCTCGTCGCAGTGCCGCTGTTTCTCTTCATGGGATACGTCGTGGAGCGCGCCAACATCGTCGAGAGGCTGTTCTACACCATACAATTGGCCGCCCGTCATGTTCCCGGTTCCATGGCCGTTGCGGCCTTGATCACCTGTGCGGTGTTTGCCACCGCCACCGGCATCATCGGTGCGGTGGTGACGCTGATGGGGCTGCTCGCGCTGCCGGCGATGCTCAAGGTCGGCTACGACAGAAAACTGGCCACCGGTGTCATCTGCGCCGGCGGCACGCTGGGCATACTCATCCCCCCCAGCATCATGCTCATCGTGTACGCGGCCATCGCCCAGGTGTCGCCGGTCAGACTCTATGCCGCAGCGCTCTTCCCGGGCATTCTCCTGGCCAGCATGTACATGGTCTACGTGATCACCAGGGCCAGCATCAACCCCAAGCTGGCCCCGAAACCCCCGGAGGAGGATGTGCCCCCCCTCGGCGTAATCGCATGGCAGCTGTTGACATCCTTCGTGCCCCTGGCGGTCCTCATCCTCGGGGTACTGGGTTCCATTCTGGCCGGTATCGCCACACCGGCCGAGGCCGCGGGCGTCGGATCCTTCGGCGGACTGGTGCTGGCAGCACTTTACCGCGCCCTGACCTGGCAACGCCTCAAAGAAGCGGTTTTCCTGACCGCCCGGACATCCGCCATGGTGTGCTGGCTGTTCGTGGGATCCTGGACCTTCGCATCGGTGTTCTCCTACCTGGGAGGCCATGACCTGATCGCGGAGTGGGTGCTGGAGATGAAGCTTTCTCCGGTGGAGTTCCTGATCATGGCGCAATTGATCATTTTCCTACTCGGCTGGCCGCTGGAGTGGAGCGAGATCATCATTATCTTCGTTCCCATTTTTCTGCCCATGCTGCCGACTTTCGGCGTCGACCCCCTGTTTTTCGGTGTCCTGGTGGCATTGAACCTGCAGACATCCTTTCTGACGCCACCCATGGCCATGGCGGCTTACTATCTCAAGGGCATCGCGCCACCCTATGTGCAGTTGATGGAAATCTTCAAGGGCATCATGCCCTATCTGGGCATCGTGATCCTGGCGATGGTGCTGTTGTATCTGTTCCCGCAGATCGCCCTGTGGCTCCCGGTGTACCTGTTCGGCTGAGTATCGGTTGACGGCATGGCAGAAACGATGGAATTGATCAGGCTCAGCGCCACCGACCTGGCCGCCAGGATACGTGCGGGGGAGACAACCTCCGAGGAACTGGTCACGGCCTGCCTCGAACGCATCGGTGAGCTGGAAGCGGACATTCAGGCCTGGGCACATATCAATCCAGATTACGCCCTCGAACAGGCCAGAAACGCGGACAACGAGTTGAAGAGGGGCCAGGCCACCGGTCCTCTGCACGGCATACCGGTGGGCGTTAAGGACATATTCGACACCGGAGACATGCCGACGGAAGATGGCACGGTGCTGCATGCGGGTCGCACGCCGGCCTACGATGCGACGGCGGTGGGACTGCTGAGAGCAGCGGGGGCGGTCATCATGGGCAAGACCGTCACCACCGAACTGGCCACATATGCACCGGGCAAGACAAGGAATCCCCATGATCCGAACAGGACACCCGGGGGATCTTCCAGTGGTTCCGCCGCGGCGGTGGCCGCCGGGATGGTGCCCCTTGCCATCGGATCCCAGACCAACGGTTCGGTCATCCGGCCTGCATCCTACTGTGGCGTGCATGGCTATAAACCCAGCCACGGCCTGATACCCCGTTACCGCATGCTCCGGCAATCCAGAAAGCTCGACCAGATCGGGGTGTTTGCCCGATCCACGGAGGACGCAGCGCTGATCGGTGAGACGCTCATGGCATTCGACGACAGGGACCCCGATACCCGACCGCGTGCAAGGCCGGCCCTGGTGAAGACCGCGTTGGCAGACCCACCCCTGCGCCCCCGTTTCGCCCTGGTCAAAAGCCCTGTCTGGGACTCGGCGGACACCGATGTGCAGGAGGGCTTTGCTGAACTGACCGAGCACCTGGGAGACCGGGCCTCGCCGGTGGAATTGCCGGACATCTTTCGGAATGCCGTCGAGTGGCACCAGATTATCATGGAGACGGATATTGCCCTGAGTTTCGAGCGCGAATATCGGGCCGGCGGCGATAAGCTCAGCAACAACCTCAGGCAGATGATCGAACGGGGTCGGGGCTATACGGCGGTGGATTACAATCATGCCGTGGCACAGACCCCCCTGTTGAGAAACGCACTCGAGGATATCTGCGGAGAATACGATGCCATTATCACTCCCGCTGCAACCGGGGAAGCCCCTGTAGGGCTGGAATCCACGGGCAGCCCGATATTCTGTACCCTCTGGACCCTGTGTGGCTGCCCGGCGATCACACTACCCATCCTCCAGGGATCCTCGGGCATGCCGATCGGTGTTCAGTTGACTTCCTGCAAAGGGGACGACGCCCGGCTGCTGCGCAATGCCCGCTGGCTGACAGAGGCGGTGGAACCATGAACCTCAGCTATCCATGCAACCCGGAATGGGATACGTTTAGACGTTCCCTCATCAGAGGCGCATGTATGATCTACTTACAATACCGGGAGGCGACCGAAGCACATGATTAACCTGATTTGTGGCCTGACGGGCGTGACCCTCCTCACCCTGTTCATCGGGGGCCTGGCCCATTCGATCTGGGAGAACACCGGATCCATCGCCTTTCCGGTCATCGTCATTTGCGTACTCATCATGGCGTTTGTCGATTTTGGGCAATCCCTCTTCGGCGGCAAAAACGACCACAACAGGGATTGAGCAGGCATACGCCCTGAATAACCCCTGCCGGCTGCGCCTGGGCGAGATCTACTGCGCCGCGCCGGATGTGGACTTCAAAGTTTTCTTTGAAGACATGGAGACTTATATCGACCTGCCCGAGCATGTCACCCTGGCCCTGAATCCCAACGATTCGGTATTGGCGTTCTCCGCCTATCACCATGGGGTCTCACGTGCGGGCCGACCCGATGACATCGAACTCACGGAGGAGGAGACGCGATGGGTTCTGGACGCCACGCGGCATCTGCCCTTTGACGTGATCTGGGTGGAGCCGGAGCTGATGCCCGGCA
>JAHEHQ010000246.1 GCA_024644505.1 Gammaproteobacteria bacterium | reverse complement strand
CATGAAGGGGAACTGAATGCCACAATTATTGAATCTGTCCCGGGCGGCCCGTCTGGCGGGGGTTACCCGGGGTGAACTGCAGAAAAAGATCCGCAAGGGTGAGCTCAACACCTTTGAGGGAGAGATAGCCATCAACGATCTGCTGCGTGTCTATCCCAAAGTGGAACTCGAAAACAATGAGATGCTCGATCGGGTAAACATAATCAAGGCGACGGCGGTACCCAGGACGGACTTTGGGGACGGGGCGCAGCCCATACCCAAGGTCATCGCCACCCGCCTGAACAATCTCAATACCACCCTGGCCAGAGTCAAGAGTGCCCTCAATGCCTCAGAGGACCTGATCCAGGAGGCGATCAATCGATTGCGTGTTCTCACCGGGCAGGAAACCCCGGTGGATCCGGATGAGCTTCGGGCACTGGTGGAGTGGCTGGAGTCCGCTTCGAACAAGGATGTTGTTTCGCCGGACAAGCGTGCCCGGCTGTTTGCCAAGGATGCTTTCCTGAGGATCATAGCGGCCAGTGTGAAGGTGATCCCCAGTGGGCATGAATACTTCGTGGAAGGCACGGAATCCATCCTGGAGGCGGGGTTGCGTGCAGGATTGAGCATGAACTACGGGTGTGCCAGCGGTAACTGCGGTTCCTGCAAGGCCAGGGTGGTCAGCGGCGAGGTCTGGAAACTGCGGGATCATGATTATGTTCTGGGCCCCACGGAACAGGATATGGGATATATCCTGACCTGCTGCAATACGGCAGTCACCGATGTGGTGCTGGAGGCCTCGGAGGCGCTTTCGCCGTCAGACCTGGCGATTCAGGAGATCCGAGCCGTTATCCGCAAGGTGCAGCCTCTTGATGAAGACTTGATGCTCCTGCGCCTGCACACACCCCGTACCCAGACACTGCGGTTTCTGGCCGGACAGAAGATCAAGCTGATTCTGGAGCAGAGAGGCAGCGCGGAACTCCATCTGGCCAGCTGCCCGTGCGACGGCCGGAACCTGGAATTTCTCGTGCGACGCAATGCCAACGATGCCTTTGCTGCTGCCATCTTCAGTGATACAGCGCCTTCCGAGGTCGTCACGCTCCATGGTCCATACGGCGAGTTTGTGCTGGACGATGATTCTGTGGCCCCGGTATTGCTGATCGCCCTTGGCGACGGTATTTCACCGATCAGAAGCCTGGTGGAACACGCTATCTCCATCGACCTGGTGGAGGGTTTTACGCTCTACTGGTTGAGCAGTCTGGATTCCGGCAACTATCTGGACCGTCTCTGCCGGTCCTGGAACGATTCATTGGACAATTTTCGCTATGTACCCCTGGATGCCGGTTTGACCCCCTCACAGCTGACCGCACGGATCACCGACGACAATGTTAGCCTGGACCGTTTCAATGTTTATATCGCGGGACCACAGGTGCAGGTGAAGGAAACACTTGAACTACTTGGCGGTTATGGGTTGTCGGATGATCAACTGCATGTGGAATTTGTGGATTGAGAGATTTCGATTAACCCGCGTTTCGCTGCGCTCAACGCAGGCTACCGGCTGACAGCTTTCATGAACATCACTCAAACCCAAGCCCGGAAATACCCATGGAACCCGAACCCCGTACCAAACACCACCCCCCCCTTGAGGTATTCCTGGTCTTTCTGCGCCTTGGGTTGACCTCTTTCGGCGGGCCTGTGGCCCATCTGGGATATTTTCGTGATGCCTTCGTACAGCGGTTGAAGTGGCTGGACGATCAGAGCTATGCGGACATCGTGGCTGTCTGCCAGTTTTTGCCGGGGCCGGCCAGCAGTCAGGTGGGCATTGCCGTCGGCCAGCTGCGGGCGGGATTCCCGGGTGCCCTGGCGGCATGGCTTGGTTTTACGCTGCCCTCGGCACTGCTGCTGGCCTTGTTCGGGATGAGTCTGGTGGCCATGGGAGATGGTTTCACAGGCACCTGGCTGCATGGCCTCAAAGTGGTCGCCGTGGCGGTGGTGGCGCAGGCTGTGTGGGGTATGGGGAAGAATCTGGCACCGGATGCGCCCCGGGCCACGCTCGCGGTGGTCGCGGCGGCCTTTACAGTCGCGCTGCCGGGGCCTGCGGGACAGGTGGGTGCCATTCTGCTCGGTGGCCTGATAGGCGCATTCCTGTTGCCGGCCGGTGATCAGCAGGGTTCCGTCTCCCGGATGCATTTTGGGGTCAGTATGCGGGCAGGTGTCATCAGCCTGGTTTTCTTCTTCCTGCTGTTGATCGGTCTGCCTGTCATCGCATCACTTTTCGACAACACCGCACTGTCCATGTTCGATAGTTTCTACCGCGCGGGGTCGCTGGTGTTTGGCGGTGGGCATGTGGTGCTGCCCCTGCTGGAATCCGAGGTGGTGCCCCCCGGTTGGGTATCGGACGATGCGTTTCTGGCGGGATATGGGGCGGCACAGGCGGTGCCTGGTCCCCTGTTCACCTTCGCGGCCTACCTGGGCGCGGTGTCCACGGTGTCGCCCACGGGGGCGGTGGGCGCCATACTCTGTCTGGTAGCAGTCTTTCTGCCATCTTTTCTTCTGGTCATCGGGGTGCTGCCGCTCTGGGGGCTGCTGCGTTCCCGCAATAGTGTCGGTCGCGCCATGCGGGGCATCAACGCGGCCGTCGTGGGACTGCTGCTTGCTGCCCTCTATAACCCGGTATGGACCTACGGTGTCAAAGTGCCCATGGACTTCGTGTTTGTCCTGGCCGCCTATTTGGCACTGGATTTCTGGAAGGTGCCGCCCTGGCTGGTGGTGATACTCGGCGGTGTGATCTATTCGTTTCTGGGCTAAGCGGCGGAATCTGTTATTCGTAGCGGGTTGAAACAATCGGCAACAATTCCCTGCGTTTCGCTGCGCTCTACACAGGCTACGCCTCTAAGGGCCGGAATCCGCGCTTCGTAGCCTGCGTTGAGGAACGAAACGCGGGTTGAAACAATCGGCAACAATTCCCTGCGTTTCGCTGCGCTCTACGCAGGCTACGCCTCTAAGGGCCGGAATCCGCGATTCGTAGCCTGCGTTGAGGAACGAAACGCGGGTTGAAACAATCGGCAATAATTTCCTGCGTTTCGCTGCGCTCTACGCAGGCTACGCCGCTACGTTTCTGCGGGGTTATTGATACGGCAGGATTCCAGGATAGAGCGGCCGGTCGCGGCAAGCGCCATCAGCGCGTCTTCTTTCCTTTCGAGTCCCTGTTCCAGCCCATCCAACAGATCGTAATAGAGCTCCCAGCCGCTGCGCTCTGTTTCGAGCTGCTGTTTCATCGGGCCGTCCTTATCGGAGAAGGCGAGGGCGCCGGTGATTCTGGATGCCCCCGTTTTGACGAATTCATCTGCCTGTTCCCGTTTTCCCGCGGCGAAGAGTTTCACTGCCTTGAGGGCAAAACGAAGATGGACGATCGTTTCGGGAATGGGGGAGACGAAGCAGCCGGTGAAGGGATCGATCTTCTGTTTGACGCTGTGGATACCCTTGTCGAGCAACCGGGCGTAGCGGGAAAAGTAGAGGATCCGGATGTAGTCCCCGATCAGCTTGCCCACATAGGCCGATTCTATGGCATCCTGGGCGAAGGCCTCCTTGTCGTGGCGCATGAACAGGCCGTCCTCGTGGACGTAGGCCAGCCCCGGGCTCCCTCCTCCGAAGGTTGACAGAATATAGGCCTGATCTTCCGCCCGGGAGATGAAGGAGGGGACGAAGGGGCGGTGTTTTCGCAGATGCTTCGCCAGGATGCCGTTGGTGCCCCCGGTTACATGAATGCGCTGGATGGCCTTTTCGTTTCCGTCGATGCCGTTGGCATGATAGCGGGTCATCATCTCTGCCTCCGTGGACAATGCCTGGGGCAGGGTGCTGAAAAAAAGGTGCTCGTCCAGGGATGCTGTACGATCCGGGTAGGGGACGTCAGGCGTAAACAGGGAGCGCCCGATGTCCCGTTCGTTCACCAGGGCGCCTGCGATCATGCCCAACCCCACGGCTTCCCCGTCGCTGTCCAGGGCATCGGCTCCCCAGCGGGCGTTTTGCAGGTGCTCGAAGGCGGATTTCCCGGTTTCCCCCACCAGGACATCCTGTGGGAACACCTGATCCAGGTCGATCTTGAAGGTACCTCGTACCGCCGGGTCCTTAATCAAAGACCAGAGCGCGGTGATCGCCTTGAGAAAGCTGTAGTGGCGACCATACTCGCCGTCCACCCCGAGCAGGCCCGCGAGAGACCCTGGATTTTCTTTTCCGAGCCTGGCCGCCAGCGGTATCAGGAAATCCTCCGTCAACAGACCGGTGTCCGTTTCGGTGAAGGCGTATATCTCCAGGTTTTGCAGGATCTTCGATCCCGACAGTGCCTCTTCGACATAGTCCTTGGCAATCCCCTTGAGGCCCGCATGGGTTACCGAAACCGATAGCAGGCAGGTGACGCGATCACCCGCTTCAAGATTGCCGCGTGTTTTTTCGAATTCGACAGCCGCATCCAGGCCTTGCAGCCCGTAAAGGATCTCGTTGGCCCCGGGTGCCACGCCGATGTGGATCGGGTGGTCGTACCAGTAGCGCTGGGGCTCCCGGGAAACCGCTT
>JAHEHQ010000245.1 GCA_024644505.1 Gammaproteobacteria bacterium | reverse complement strand
CAAACCCGTCGAGGCCAAACAGTTCGAGCAGCTGGTTCATATCCCGGACTTCCGCATGGAAGGGGATTTCGTGGTCATCGGAATGGCCGGGGCGATTCATCCAGATAGCGGCAACCTCAGCAACCCGGGCACCTTCCAGATCCGTGGCCGGCTCATCCCCGACATGGGCCAGCTGCGACGACTCGACGCCCGCCAGACGACAGGCCTCCCGGAACATGCGCGGGTGGGGTTTCGCCCTGCCCACCGACTCCGCCGATACGGAAAAGTCGAACAGGTGGCCGATGCCCGCACGTTGGACATCGGCATTACCGTTGGTGAGCGAACCTATGAGGTATCCGGCATCACGCAACCGCTCCAGTGCGGGTACGACATCGTCGTAAGGCTTTACCCGGTGACGCACTTCCAGAAAGGCCGCAAAAGCCGGCTCAACGAGGCTGTCATCGTAACCCACAGACTCTGCCGCGAGGCGCAGGGATGCCTCTCTCAGGGCGGTCATATGATATCGAAGCTCTGGATTGCGCTCTGCCAGATCCCTTCGAAGCCCGGTCAGCTCATCCTGGGTATAGCGTTGACCGATTCGCGGATAGTTTGTGGACAGCCAGTCGTATAGCGCCTGTTCCGCCGCCAGCATAACCGGGCGGTTATCCCAGAGGGTGTCATCGAGGTCGAAGGTGAGGGCGCGAATCTGAAGCATATAACTTAACCTGTGCACGACTTTGCAGACTGCCTCGATTTTCAGCGGCAGTGATTGACCTCGATCGTGATGTGCCCGAGCTGCCCAAACCCTGAAAGCAGGGCCTTATAGTGCTGCGGATCTCTGGGTCGGTCGGTAACCAGGGATATGATAGCGCCGAAACTCTTCGGACCTATCTGCCAGACATGCAGATCCACCACCCGGTTGTCCGCGTCGGACTCAATCGTCTCCTGAATACGTTTGAGGGTGGTTTCATCGGGAATGCTGTCGAGCAGCACGCGGCTGGTCTGCCGTATCAATACAACACCCCACCTTGTGATCAGCGCCGCCCCCACCAGACCCATGCAGGCGTCCATCCATATCCAACCGAAATACTTGCCCACCAGCAGGGCAAAGATTGCCAGCAACGAGGTCAGGGCGTCGGCCAGGACATGCAGATAGGCTGCTCTCAGATTGTGATCCTGATGGTGATGGACATGGCCATGCCCAGCCCCGTGTTCATGGTGTGAACGACCGTGGGCGGAGCCACCATGCAACAGCCAGGCGCTGACCAGGTTGACTACCAGCCCGAGGACGGCGACCAGGATTGCCTGGTCGAAGCGGATGAGTTCCGGGGAAAGCAGTCGCCAGACCGACTCCAGGCCCATCAACAGGGCCACCAACACCAGGGCGATGGCACTGGAGAAGCCGCCCAGTGCACTCACCTTTCCTGTGCCGAAACTGTAAGCGGGATTGTCCGCATGCCGCCGCGCGTACCGGTAGGCAAAAAGGGAGATTGCCAGGGCCGCCACGTGGGTCCCCATGTGCCAGCCATCCGCCAGCAGGGCCATCGATCCGTACAGGTAGCCGGCGGCTATTTCGATGACCATCATGGAGGCGGTCAGGATGACGACCAGGCGGGTCCTGCGCTCCCCTTCGGTTGTATCCAGGTTGAAGTCGTGACTGTGCCGCCACCGGTCCAGGGATTCAAGATGCATTAGGATATCGATTGAGTCTTTGTGGTCGGTCAAACCTTAATCTGTCGGGACTGTTACCACAAGCCCGCGGGGCGCTCATTCAGGCACGGTCAAACGGAAAAGCCAACACCTCGCTGATATGGGCGGCCCCGGTAATGCACATCAACAGACGGTCTATGCCCAGTGCCACACCGGAACTGTCGGGCAGCCCGGCCTCCAGGGCATCGAGAAGGCGACTATCTACGGGAGGGTTTACCTGCCCTCTTTCCTGCCTGCACTCCAGATCGGCCTGAAATCGCCGGCGCTGCTCCGCATGATCCCCCAGCTCGTGAAAACCGTTTGCCAGCTCAATACCGTCCAGGTAGAGCTCGAAACGCTCCGCCACCGGGGGTTCTCCCTGCCGTATCCTGGCCAGGGACGCCTGACTGGCAGGATAGTCATAGACGAAGCACATACCGCTGCCCAGCCTCGGCTCGATACAGTGACTCATCAACAGGTCGAGCCAGGCATCCCTGTCGGGAAGGGCAAGGGCAGATGCACCCGCGATACCCTGATCCACCGCCACCCGCCGCAGTTCCTCCGACCCTGCCGGGTACGGATTGAAACCCAGAATATCCTCGAAGAGCTGGCCGTAGCTCAGCCGACGTACAGGACAGGGTTCTGACAGAACAGCCTGAATCAGCGCCTCCATCTCGTCCATCAGTCGATGATGATCGTAGCCCGGCTGGTACCACTCGAGCAGTGTGAACTCCGGGTTGTGAAGACGCCCCGCCTCTCCCTCCCTGAAAACCTTGCAGATCTGATAGATGGGACCGACGCCGGATGCCAGCAGGCGTTTCATCCCGAACTCCGGGGAAGTGTGCAGATAGAGCTGCCTTCCGGTGGGCGCACCCGGCCCCGTGTAGGCGGTTTTCAGGCTCTCTATCGCCGGGTCGGTGACAGCGGCAATCGAACAGGCCGGTGTATCGACCTCCATGACGCCTGCAACATGAAAAAATCTGCGGATTGCGGCAAGCAGATCAGCCCTCGCCCGTAAACGACCGTGTGAAGCAGTCGGGCGCCAGTCTCCTTCGTGGCTCATTGGAGCCGCATCCGGCTTGGGGGCCTGCGCCAAAACCCAGGCAGAGCGCAAAGGGCGCGGTCGGCCGAGGGTGGTTGATTCCTAATCCTTGACGCGGGAAACATACTGACCGGTACGGGTATCCACCTTTATGGCCTCTCCGTTCTGTACGAAAAGGGGCACCCGCACAACGGCACCGGTCTCCAGAGTCGCCGGTTTGCCGCCGCCGCCGGAGGTATCCCCCTTCAGACCGGGGTCTGTTTCCACGATGGTCAGTGTGACGAAATTTGGGGCTTCAACACTGAGCGGCGTACCATTCCATAGGGTGATAGTGCATATATCCTGATCCTTCAGCCACTTTTCCGACTCGCTCACGGCCTTGGCATCCGCGCTGTGCTGTTCGAAGCTGTCCGGATCCATGAAATACCAGAACTCGCCATCGTTATAGAGGTACTGTAGCTGAACCTCCATCACATCGGCAGCCTCGATTGATTCGCCGGATTTGAAAGTCCGCTCGATCACGCGCCCGGTCTTGAGGTTGCGGATCTTCACCCGGTTGAAAGCCTGGCCTTTGCCAGGTTTGACGAATTCGTTTTCAATAATGGAACAGGGATCACCGTCCAGCATGATCTTGAGCCCACCCTTGAATTCACTGGTGCTGTAAGTTGCCATCACTTCCTCACACTACAATTTGGAAACGCGCATGATACCCCGAACAACAACCGGTTGGCAGCAGCAGCTGGCAGAAGCCTATACAAGTGTCGAAGAGCTGTTTGCCTACCTGGAGATCCCCGGAGCACTCATTCCGCAGGCTCAACGTGCCTCCCGGGATTTCGCGTTGCGCGTACCGAGGAATTTTGCTTCCAGGATGGAAAAGGGCAACCCCGAAGATCCCCTGCTGCTCCAGGTTCTGCCCCGTGCTGAAGAACTTTTGGAACACCCGGGTTTCATTGCCGACCCGGTGGGTGACCGGGATCGCATCGAGGCCCCGGGTGTGCTGCAAAAGTATGACGGGAGGATCCTGTTGATAGCCACGGGCGCATGCGGCGTCCATTGCCGCTACTGTTTTCGCCGACATTTCCCCTATGGCGAATCCAATGCCGGCAGAGATCAATGGGCGGAATCACTGGATCTGTTGTCCAGAACCCCTGATATCAGGGAGGTCATACTGAGCGGCGGCGATCCCCTGACCCTGTCCGATGCCAGGCTCGCGGGCCTGGTGGAAGCATTGAATGAGATACCCCACTTGAAACGCCTGCGAATCCATTCCAGACTGCCGGTTCTGGTTCCGGAGAGAATAACCGGGGAACTGGTCGACTGGCTGACCTTGGGCCGCCTTCAACCGATACTGGTGTTCCATGTCAATCATCCCAGGGAACTATCGGAGAGCGTCACCGATGCCCTGGCCCCGCTGCAGGCAAGGGGTGTCACCCTGTTGAACCAGGCGGTGCTGCTGCGGGGCATCAACGACACACCCGATATTCTTTGCGACCTGAGCGAAGCGCTGTTCTCCTCCGGTATACTGCCCTATTATCTTCATATGCTGGATCCCGTAAGGGGCTCCGGGCACTTCGACATACCCGAAGCGAAAGCAAAGCATCTGTTGAACATGTTACGCCGGAGGCTTCCGGGATATCTGGTGCCGCGACTGGTCCGGGAAACGGCAGGCGCAGCTTCGAAGTCGCCCCTGTTTTGAGTTTTCGGGAGATACAGGAATGTACAGTACGCAAACAGCAATCAATCTTCTCGTGATCGATCCTTCGGTAAACGAGGCGGAAAGGCACATCAGCACCTTGCGTAATGCCGATCTCGTGATCCATCCGGTGATCATCAATAGCGAGAGGTC
>JAHEHQ010000244.1:1203-4565 GCA_024644505.1 Gammaproteobacteria bacterium | reverse complement strand
CCCATGGTGGCGGTGCTGCTGATCCTCACCATCGTGGTGGCGTTTCACCACGGCCAGATGGGGCTGCAGGTCATCATCGAGGACTATGTCTCCCACGAACCCGCCAGAGTCGCAGCCATCATCCTGGTCAAACTGGTCGCCGTTCTGTTTTCCGTGATCGGAGTCTACTCCGTTCTCAAGATTGCCCTGGGGGCCGGTTGAATGAGTACAGCATACGAAATCATTGATCACACTCATGACGTGGTAGTGGTGGGCGCCGGTGGCGCGGGTCTGCGCGCCACCCTGGGCATGGCCGCCCAAGGCCTTTCCACCGCCTGCATCACCAAGGTGTTCCCCACCCGAAGCCACACCGTGGCGGCACAGGGGGGCATGAGCGCATCCCTGGGCAACATGGGGGAGGACAACTGGCGCTGGCATATGTACGACACCGTCAAGGGGTCCGACTGGCTGGGCGACCAGGATGCCATCGAATACATGTGCCGCGAGGCCGTGCCCGCGGTCATCGAACTGGAGCACTTCGGCGTCCCCTTCTCCCGAACCGAAGACGGCCGCATCTACCAGCGTCCGTTCGGCGGCATGACCACCAATTTCGGTGAAGGCATCGCCCAGCGGACCTGCGCGGCGGCCGACCGCACCGGGCACGCCATATTGCACACCCTCTACCAGCAGTCACTCAAGCATAAAGCCGAGTTCTATATCGAGTACTTCGCTTTGGACCTGATCATGGAAGACGGCGTCTGCCGCGGCGTGGTGGCCTGGGATCTTGCCACGGGCATCATGCACCGGTTCCGGGCCCGCATCGTGGTGCTTGCCACCGGCGGCTACGGACGTGCCTATTTCGCCGCGACATCGGCCCACACCTGCACCGGCGACGGCAACGCCATGGTGCTGCGTGCCGGGCTGCCCCTTCAGGATATGGAATTCGTTCAGTTTCATCCCACGGGGATCTACGGCTCCGGCTGCCTGGTCACCGAAGGCGCCAGGGGCGAGGGCGGGTTTCTGACCAATTCCGAGGGCGAGCGTTTCATGGAACGCTATGCCCCCAACGCCAAGGATCTTGCCTCCCGGGATGTCGTCAGCCGCGCCATGACCATGGAAATCGTCGGTGGAAAGGGTGTGGGAGGCGACAAAGACCATATTTATCTGCATCTCGAACACCTGGGGACAGAGGTGCTGGCGGAACGGCTGCCGGGCATCTCGGAGTCTGCGAGAATCTTCGCCGGCGTGGACGTGAACAAGGAGCCGATACCGGTGCTGCCGACGGTGCACTACAACATGGGGGGCATCCCCACCAACTACCACGGCGAGGTGGTCACCCTGAAAGACGGCGATCCCGATTCGGTCGTGCCGGGCCTGATGGCCATCGGCGAGGCGGCCTGCGTGTCCGTGCACGGCGCCAACCGCCTGGGTTCGAACTCGCTGTTGGACATCGTGGTCTTCGGGCGCGCCGCCGCCTTGCGGGCCGCCCAGATCGTTGACAAGGACAAGGCCCAGAAGCCCCTGCCTGCGGACTCCATGGATCCGATCATGGAGCGCTTCGACAAGCTTCGTTATGCGAAGGGGGACGCGCCGACCGCGACCCTGCGTCTGGACATGCAGCGGGCGATGCAAACCCATGCAGCGGTGTTCCGCACCGGCCCCATGATGCAGGAGGGCGTGGACAAGATTGCCCGCGTCTACAAGGATTTCGAAAATGTCAGTGTGCAGGATTCCGGGCTTGAGTGGAACACGGACCTGGTGGAGACCCTGGAACTGGACAACCTGCGCGGCCAGGCGGCAGTCACCATCAATTCCGCGCTCAATCGCCAGGAGAGTCGCGGCGGACACGCCCGGGAGGATTTCCCGGACCGCGACGACGAAACCTGGATGAAGCATACCCTGGCCTGGATCAACGCGGACGGCAGCGTCCGCTTCGACTACCGGCCGGTGCACATGAACACCCTGAGCGACGACGTCGAGACCATCCCACCCAAGGCCCGCGTCTACTGATAATGGCGTTTGGATTTTGAAAAGGAATCAGATCAATGGCAGAGTTTAAACTTCCTGCAAATTCGGTGGTCCAGCCCGGCAAGACCTTTTCCGCGCCGGCCGGCGCCAGGAACGTCAAGCGGTTCAATGTGTATCGCTACGATCCGTCCAGCGGCCAGAACCCCTTTCTCAATACCTACGAGCTCGACCTGGACGCCTGCGGCCCCATGGTGCTGGACGCCATCCTGAAGATCAAGAACGAGGTCGACCCCACCCTGGCCTTCCGCCGCTCCTGCCGGGAAGGGATCTGCGGTTCCTGTTCCATGAACATCAACGGGGCCAACGATCTGGCCTGTACCAAGGCCATCGCGGATTTCGACGGCGAAGTCAGCATCTACCCCCTGCCGCACCTGCCGGTGATCAAGGACCTGGTGTGCGACCTGACCAATTTCTATGCCCAGCACGCCTCCGTGGAACCCTGGATGAAGACGGACTCGCCGACCCCGCCGGACAGCGAGCGTCTGCAGTCCAAGGAAGACCGGTCCAAACTGGACGGGCTCTACGAGTGCATTCTCTGCGCCTGCTGCTCCACCAGCTGCCCCAGCTACTGGTGGAACAGCGACCGCTACCTGGGCCCCGCCGCCCTGCTGAACGCCTACCGCTGGATCGCGGACAGCCGGGACGAGGCCACCGGCGAGCGCCTCGACGCCCTGGAGGACCCGTTCAAGCTGTATCGCTGCCACACCATCATGAACTGCACCAATGTCTGCCCCAAGAACCTGAATCCCGCCGAGGCCATCGGGGAGATCAAGAAGATGATGGTGCAGCGGCGGCTTTGATATTTTCAGGCTCTCGGGGTTCCCGGTCGGATGGATATGCCTTGAGGGATCAGAGCCGCCGTCATCCCGGCGCAGGCCGGGATCCAGGTCTGCCAATGTTGGTGGTCTCTTTCCTGGATTCCGGCCTGCGCCGGAATGACGGGCAAGTCATGTAAACAGACCATCTCCATTGAGCTTATTCCCAATGTTTGCCCCCAAGATATGAGCCATACATCCCGCCTTCGCTGGCTCTGCCGCCGCGGCATGAAAGAGCTGGACCTGCTCCTGATCAACTATCTGGATAACATCTACCCATCGGCAGATTCTTCGGACCGGCAGGCGTTCGAGCAACTGCTGGAGATGGCGGATCCCGATCTTTACACCCTGATCACCGGAAAGACACAGACCGACGATCCGCAAATTACGCGGGTTGTGGAGGTGCTGCGCAGGACTTTGGCGGTGTAGGTTCTCCCACACTTGGTGGAGAAATAATATTCTCACACGGAGTCACGGAGACGCGGAGAAGAAGAAGTTTTTAATTCAGTTTGCCATTTATTATCCGCGAGATACCGTCTT
>JAHEHQ010000244.1:0-1193 GCA_024644505.1 Gammaproteobacteria bacterium | reverse complement strand
GGACCTGCTCCTTATCAATTATCTGGATAACATTTACCCCTCGGCAGATGCTTCCGAGCAGCAGGCCTTCGAGTCTCTGCTGGAGATGGCAGATCCTGATCTGTATACGCTGGTTACCGGTAAGACGCAGTCCGATGACGTGCAGGTGACGCGGGTTGTGGAGGTGCTGCGCAGGACGTTGGCTGGGTAGATTTACTACTGCTCAGTAAGAAAAAGAATTCTCACGCGGAGTCACGGAGACACGGAGGAGAAGAAGAAAGTAATTATTCCTTATGCCAGTTTGCCATTTATTATCCGCGAGATACCGTCTTTCATCAGGGCCTCACCAAAGTTCAGTAGATAACCGATCCTTTTTCCTGACAGGCGCAGGTAAGTGTGAAGTTGCTTCTTGTGAGCATTCGTTAAACGATCCACAGACTTCAACTCCACAATAACCTTATCTGCGATAATCAGATCAGCACGAAAAGCCTCTTTGAACAGAAGGTCATCGTAGGTGATGGGTATTGGAACTTGTTTCCGAATCAATAAGCCTCTGTTCTGTAATTCGTAGGCCAGTACTGCCTCATATACACTCTCCAACAAACCTGGACCAAGCCGCATATGTACCTTCACCGCACAATCGACAACAATACCTCCGATCCCATTCTCATCCATCCCTGTCTTCTCCGTGACTCCGTGTGAAATATTTCTTTCTCTCTGTGACTCCGTGTGAGAAAACTCTTCCGACACTACCCCTCAATCCAACCCCAACCCCCTAATATACTTAAACAACTTCCGACTGGCTGCTGGCGCCTTACCCGTCTCCAACTCCTTCCGGGCGGTGCGGATCATCTGGCGCAGCCGCTGCCTGTCCGCCCCCGGGCAGACCGCGAGCAACGCTTCCAGCGCGGCATCCCCTTCCCCGACCAGCCGGTCGCGCCAGCGTTCCAGCCTGTGGAACCGGTCCGTGTCCTGGGAATGGGCATTATCGATGCGGTCAAACAGGATTTTCACCTGGTCGGCATCCTCCTCCCTGAGCAGTTTCCCCAGCCTCCGGACATGCCGGCGCACGGCGGCGTTGCCCTTGAGGCGTCTGGATTCCTCAAGCGCATCCCGTACCGCCGCGCTCAACTCCAGCTGCTCCCAGAGCCGGGGTCCCGACTCCATAAGGCGCTGCCCCAGCCGTTGCAGGGCCAGCATCTCGCGTTTTACCG
>JAHEHQ010000243.1 GCA_024644505.1 Gammaproteobacteria bacterium | reverse complement strand
GGCCTCCACCCGCCCTTCCCTTATCGGGGCCAGAATCATGAAGGTGGACTGAGGGGTCATGTAAAAGGGTCCGATATGTGTACCAGATTCGGCATCGACAGTTCGAATTAGCCCGGATCATGCCTTGTGAGCGCAAAGTCGAGGATGCGCATCTTCCCCCACCACACCTTGC
Organism: Gammaproteobacteria bacterium; assembly: GCA_024644505.1. Taxonomy (GTDB): domain Bacteria; phylum Pseudomonadota; class Gammaproteobacteria; order Chromatiales; family Chromatiaceae; genus JAHEHQ01. The sequence continues at coordinate 4,401 of JAHEHQ010000243.1, read as the reverse complement.
CCAGGTAGACACCGGGTTCCACTTCCCGTATTTCGTCCCGGATCACTTTGGCGAAAAATGAGGTCCTGGAGTAGTCGATGACGATGGTGCTCTTTCCATCCAGCCAGCTTTTGTCCCGGTAGACCTTGGCAACGATAAACGTCAGGCTCAAAGGTGTTATCTTGTTGACCAGGACGCCCGCCTGACCATCCGGCGAGAATATGTCGAAGACTTTGCCCTGCCAGGCAAACAGCCGCGCAATGGCGGCGACCAGCTTCGAAAACAGTGAACCGGCCAGAATCGCTGTCCCCCGGGTATCCCCCTTCGGGATCTCACCCGGCTCCGCATTCCTGTATATCTCGTCGAGTTCCTCTCTCGAAAGTTCCAGCCAGGCATGAACCGTACTGTTCATCACTGTTCCTCGTTTCGCAGCCTGGCTGCCCGGTCGTAGACCTGCCTTCGAACCCCGTTCATTCTGCCGAGTGGTTCGTGGGCCGGGAGGCTCTGCCAGGGATTGAAGCTGATGCGTTCACATGCAGCCAGGGATTCGGGGTCATCGAAGTCCTGGTCTTCGACCAGGATGGTTGCGACTGTCTCGAAGGGTGAGGTCTTTTCATCCCAGATGACCGTTGGATCTTCGACCGGCATGGCATTCGGGTCCACCTGCCTTTGAACCCCGAAATCAAAGCATGCGGCACCCTGCCGGAGATGTGCCTTTACCGCGGCACGGAGCTGATTTTCACCGGCATCGACAGGGGTTACCGCCGTGTAATCGGAGCAGGGTGTAACCGAGTACTTGACCACCTGGCCCCCGCTTTCGCCAAGCAGGAACGGAACCGTACTCCAATAGCGGATATCCAGCGGACTCAGATGCCGCTGACGGGCCCTGGAAACGATCGATAGGGAATTGGGGCGCGATGCAAAAAACTGAAGCTCATCGCCGGCCTGCCTTGCCCGGATAAAGGAGAGGAACTCTTCCGGGTTGGAAACAAACAAGGCCGGGTAGCTGTTCAGGAGAAAATCCTGGGTACCGGGTTTACCCCACAGGACCGGCCCATCCAGATTGGAGATTTTTATGGACAGACCCCGTATGTCTTTCCTGGAGTCGTCCTGCTCACTGGCGCTGGCCAATCTCAACACCGCCGGATAACTGGCCGGCCGGGCAAATACACCCCGCTTCAATGCACTGGGAATATCCCGGCGCACCTTAAACTCGCCCTTCAGGCAGGCGATACTCTTGGACTGGTTGAACCTCGGGATAACGCCGTTGTGCCGTTTGGCCACTGTTACGGCCTCGATACCCAGGGACATTTCTTCGGACAACTGATCGAGGGGCATCTCCTGTACGGAACCGGCGCACCCGGCAAGGAGCAAGGCCCCCGATATCAGGAATATCGGCGGTATGATCCCGCCCAGCCCTTTTTGTCCTTCTCTATCCATGATCAGTTACACCGGCTGTGGGAAACCCGTGTTGGCAGCAGGTTTCCCCTTATCCCGGGTGCCGCACCGGGACGGATACTCAATCCTTGCGGAACGCCGGATCAGTCTCTGCCCCGCTGCGCGCCTGCCAGGACAGGCTGTAGTACTGCCCCCGGTCCCGGGCCCAGGGATCAAAAGCGTTTTTCACCGGCATGAGTTCCTCCTTCAGTGCCGGGATATTCCTGAGCAGCAGCCGTTTCATGGGTGTGACTGCCATCATGTGACCGTTGACCTTTTCCGGCTCCAGGCAGGCTTCGGTGCCATCGGCGAGGCCGGTCAGAGGAAAGGGGCACTCCGACAGCGGCCCATTGTGAATCACCCATTCGTACCCGAGTCTGGAGTAGAACTCCGGACGGAAACTCGAGGTGAAGAAGCGGTCGCTGAACAGCCTGCGTGATGCGTTGATGATGAAGATATGAAACTGGGTTTCCGATATGGCGAATCCGTGGGGGCGCGTATACTCGGCCAGCCAGCCGACGATATTGTCCACGTCTTCGATATTATCCACCACCGACCCATCGGGGTGACCGAGACAGTCGTTGATGAAGCTGCCGTCGGCGTTGCGCTGCACCCTGGAAATGATCTTGCCGGCATCACAGACATGGGTGCCGTAGATCTCACGCATGCGCCTGACGTTCTCCTCCTGATGCTTGCGCCAGGGATCGTCCGCATCCAGCCGCTGATCCACGAAATCGTCGAAACCGGTCAGGGTCTTCAAGCCGATCTGTCGGCGAAATTCGTTGAACCGCGGGACACCGCGCTCCCGGTCGCGAATCAGGTCGAGCGCGACGATATCCAGCTTCCTGGTCTCGGAGTCCAGGTGCGGCATGGGCAGATTCTGCAGGAACAGCGGTTGGTTTCTCAGATGCAGCAGGCCCAGCCGCTGCCGGCCCATGCTCAACGCCCAGTTGTCGATACCCCTTTGATGCATATGCTTGGAGGCCCGCCCCCTCACGGTATCCATCACGGGTATCTTCAGGCGAATACTGTTGGGGTCCTCCTTCTCCCGAAACTCGATCAGGTCGGGCACCAGGGGGTGAAGCCGGTAAACGGAAGTGAACTCCTCCGGAAAATTGAAGGGAGAGCCGAAATGGTTGATGCCGCCGTTCACGTCATCTTCCAGGTTGCCCAGATCCCAGGCATCCCGTTTCCACCAGAGTAAGCCCCTGGGTTTGCTGTTGCCCAAACCAAAGATGCCGGCACCGGATGCAAATACCGAATAGGCGGAATTGGCCAGCTTGGGATTTGAAGAATCGGAAAGCAGGCCGGCCTTCTCCTCCGACGCCCGGCTCAGAAAGCTCTCGTTCCGTTCAAGAATCTTGCGCAGGACCTGGGACACGCGATCCTGCTCCAGGTTGAAGAGACCGAACCAGTTGGAGTTCATGCCCAGAAAAAGCGGTTCGTCATACAGAAGCTGAGTGGTCCACTCGATGGTATGTATCTTCGCGATCTCCGCGGCCACGACAAGCCGTGCCACCTGATAGAGGCGTTCATCATCGACCGACGCGTAGGTAATGACCTGCCTGGGATCGTCCGGATTCCGAAGCCCGGAATCGGCATTCGGCGTCCGGCGCTGCTGTTCACGAAACCTGTCCACAAAATAGTTGTGTTCCCGGGTGAACAGATTGTGATAGAAACTCATGCCGATGTTCCAGTTGTCCGGAAATCCGGCTGCCTCCTGTCCGAGCCATTGGGGTTGTACCGGGCAGTCTTCCGAGTAAGTCTCGCACCTGCGCAGAAAAGGCAGGTAGCCCTCTACCACCAGTAACTTCGCGGCATCGCGGGGATCCCTCCGCACCCGTTTCATCGAACGTTCGTCATGACCGTAGATCTGAGAGGCGTCCCACCAGGCGGTTACCAGGTTGTCGGTGGTCTTGGGCGCACGTGCCCGGTAGGTTTGACCTGAGTGGGTGAAAGTCTCCGCCGGGGTTGATTCGGCATAAAGCGACGGCTCGCGACGATCCCCTTCACGGCAGCCCAGGGAGCGCGCCTCCCGGGACTGGCAACCGACCTTTACCAACTCGGGCGCATTACGGCCTTCGTCCGTGTGTGAAAACCAGTCGTGGGTCATGAACTGGATCCAGAAGGCCGCCAGTACGTTGAAGAAGGGCGCCTTCAGATAATCGCACTCGGTATCGGGCGAAAAATCCGTTTGGCCCAACCCCTGATTACAGCCATTTCCGGCTTTCTGTTCCCGGGTAAAGAGTTTCCTGCTGATCAACTGGGGATCGGGTTTCAATAAGCCGATCCGGTTGCCGTGGCGGTTTCTGGTCAATTCATTCAACCCCAGCCGGGGAAAGGTTGCCTCGAACTGGGCATTCCTGGCAAAAGGCATGCCGGATGACCCCATCAAGGGGTTGATAAGGTCATTGCAGATGCCAGTCAAGGTGCGGTGAGTGATCAGGTCGCCCCTGCAGAGTTGTCTGCCCTCGCCACCCACAGCCTGGAAATTGCTGTGACCCGGTGGCAGGCGCATCTCATCCCAGGACTTCAGGGTCGGTCCAGGCCGGCCATCCCTGCCGGTGATGAATTCATCGTAGGTGGTCTGATCGAACAGGTTGAACTTTATGAGTTCGATGCGCTGATATTCGAGATCCAGCAAAGCGCCGTCGATGCCGCGGCCGTTGGGCAAAATGTGTTCGCCTATCTTGGTCTTGGCTTCACGCCCTTCCTTGTTGCTCTCGACGCCACCTGTCGCGTAATAATTCTGCCAGTCCACCCAAGGCGTGGCGCGATACCGGACTGCCTTTTCTCCACCACGGCAACGCGCGGTGTTTTCCTGAACCTTGCCCAGAAAACGCTTGGAACGATCATCGGGGATCTCAAGCAGGCCACCTTTGGCAGATTCTATACAGGCCTGAGTTTCGCTTTGGGCATGGAGGACCGGGGGGAAACCCGATATCAGTGGGGCAAAGATGCCGGCAACAATGATCCGTTTATTGA
>JAHEHQ010000242.1 GCA_024644505.1 Gammaproteobacteria bacterium | reverse complement strand
GATGCCTATGATTTTTCCCATTTTCCGGTTTCTCCAGTCCTAATTCTGATTCTTGCGTGTCTTGCTCCCAGAGATGGGGCAATACACTGGTTTTTCAAGCCTTTTCATCCAGTTTTCCAGATGTTGCCTGGGAAACTATGACCATGGCCGGACGCACCAGCCTTCCGTTGAGGGTGTAACCCTTTTGAACCACCGCAGCGACCGTGTTGGGGGGAAGGTCCTCCCGCGCCTGGACGGACATGGCCTGGTGCAGTTCCGGGTTGAAGGGCTCACCCGTGGGGTCAACCTGTTCCACCTCGAACTTGGTCATGACATCCGAAAGAAGCTTCAGCGTGAGTTCCGCCCCTTCGTGGAATTTGTCCAGGTCGGCTCCCTCCCCCCGGGCTGCCTCGAGGCCGAGTTCCATGCTGTCCCGGACAGGAATAAGCGCGTTGACAAAGCTTTCCAGGGAAAACTTGTGGGCTTTCTCCAGGTCACGCTGATGGCGTTTGTTCAGGTTGTCGATCTCCGCACGGGCGCGCACCAACTGATCCCAATGCTCATCAGCTTTGCTTCTCGCGTCCTCCAGCAGAAGTCTGAGTTCCTCTTTGCTCGGTTTCTTTTCCGTCTCGGGCACCGCGTCGGGTTCCAATTCGGGCCCGGCTTCGCTCTGAGCGACCGGTTCCTCGCCCGTATCCAGCGCTTCGACAGATTCCTGCTCTTTTTCCATCCTTCTACCCCTGGTCGAAAATCATCGGAACTGCACAAAAAGGACCGTGGCAGGTCATTTACCTGCTCCTGTTGATTCGATTATATTGAATTCAACTCCCTCAATCTGGGGATGGTTAGCGGGCTTTCAAGGCGGCACCGAGAAGTTTTGCCGTAATATCCACAATAGGTATGACGCGGTCATAGGCCATGCGCGTGGGGCCGACCACCCCCAACACCCCGGCCACCTGGCCGTCGATCTCGTAGGGGGCCGTCACCAGGCTGCAGTGATCGAGACGTTCGTAGCCCGACTCCTCACCGATGTAAATCTGCACACCGTCCGCCCGCATGGACTCATCCAGCAGATGGAGCAGTTCGTTCTTCTGGGTGAAAGAGTCGAACAGCTGCTTCAACCGGTCCATTTCGGCCAGTTCGTTGAAGTCCATCAGATTGGTCTGCCCTGCCATGACATAATCATCGTTGTCACCGGGGTTATCGATTACCTGCTCGGCCATCTCCAGGGCGCTCACCATGATCTGATTCATGCGATTGCGTTCTTCGTCCATCTCCTTCAGGAGTTTCTCATGCATCTCCTCCAGGGAATCGCCGCCGTAGTTGCGGTTCAAGAGGTTGGCCGACCTCTGAAGCTGGGATCCGTTGTAGGGCTTGCGGGTATGGATGACGCGATTGATGACCTCCCCCTCGTGTGTGACCAGGATGGTGAGAACCCTGTTGGCGGACAGGGGCAGAAACTCGATCTGCCGGAATATGACCCGGTCCCGTCGCGGCACCATCACCACGCCCGCCATATGGGTAAGACTGGACAGGAGTCTCGATGCGGAATCGACCAATGTCAGCTGATTTCCATCCCCCGCCAGTTCATTGCGCAGCCTGTCCACCTCTTCGGATTCAAGGGGCTTGAGCGTGACCAGGGAATCCACGAACACGCGGTATCCGGGCACTGTAGGGATACGACCCGCCGATGTATGCGGCGATATCACCAGCCCCATCTCCTCCAGATCCGACATGACGTTCCGGATCGTAGCGGGGCTCAAGTCCAGCCCGGAATCCCGCGAAAGGGTGCGGGAGCCTACGGGCTCACCCTGCTGAATATAGCGCTCGATCAGCACCTTCAGGAAATGCTGGGCCCGTTCTGTGACGGGCAGTGAACTGGTGGGGCTGCTTTCTGCCACGTTCCGGCTTCGAACTCCTGACCGCAGGAATGGAATAACGGGTCATCGGAAGTTGCGTTGGCGGTCTTTACTGCTGCTTCGAGAACCCGGGTGGTTGGCACTCGCTTGAATCAAGTGCCAATTAGGATTATCGAATTCGCTTCCGGGGGTGTCAAGACGGTTAACCCGGGGACGACGCCCCGGTTACTGCGATTAATCTTGGCTGAATTCCAGACCCCGTGTTAAGTTGCACCCTCCGTTGAATAAACCCCACATCTCGACACCATGCCCCAGCTGTTCCACACCATTGGCCTGATTGGAAAACACGAAACCTCCACCCATGCCGACACCCTCGCCCGACTCAGCAGTTTTCTGCTTGAACGGGGTCACCGGGTGCTGCTGGACAGTTCCACAGCCGCAAAACCAATAGATCAGGCGCTGGAAACTGCAACGCTGGATGAACTGGGGAAACAGTGTGATCTGGTCATAGTGATCGGTGGGGACGGCACCCTGCTCCACACCGCGCGTGCACTGGCAGACCACGATGTACCGCTGCTGGGGATAAATCTCGGCCGTCTCGGTTTTCTGGTCGACATCTCTCCGGACGACATGTTGGCCACGGTGGCCCGGATTTTTTCCGGAGAGTATGAAGAGGAGCATCGATTCCTGCTCCGGGTCGATATTGACGGCCACCACAGCAGCGCGCTCAACGACGTGGTTATCCACAAGTGGAACATTGCGCGAATGATAGAGTTCGAGACTTATGTCGACGGTTCGTTCGTCGGTGCCCAGCGCTCGGACGGGCTGATCATTTCCACGCCGACCGGCTCCACCGCCTATGCCCTCTCAGGTGGCGGTCCCCTGCTGCATCCCGACCTGGACGCCATACTGCTGGTCCCGATCTGCCCCCACACCCTGAGCAACCGCCCCATTGTCATCAGCGGCAACAGCATCGTGGAAATCCGGGTCAGCGGCAATACCGAACTGGAACACGTCAAGGTAACCTGTGACGGCCAGGCACTGTTGCCCCTGGACGCAGAATCCGTGTTCATCAGGAAACACGACCGACCGGTTCGCCTGATTCACCCCGAGGGCCACGATCATTTCAACATCCTGCGGGCCAAGCTCGGCTGGGGGGGGCACCACGCCAAATAGACCCAGGCGCCGGAATCGGATACTCCATGCTCAACAGAATCCACATCAAGGACCTGGCCATCTTCACCACCCTGGAGGTGGAGTTCAACGACAGGATGACTGTGCTCACCGGGGAGACCGGTGCGGGAAAATCGATATTGATCGATGCCTTGGGGCTGGTGCTCGGAGACAGGGCGAATAACGGGATGATTCGCGCCGACAGCCGGCGCGCAGAGATTACAACCGCCTTTTCCCTCGACGATTCCCCTGCTGCCCTGCAGTGGCTGGAGCAGAACGGGATCGAGGTCGATGGGGAATGCCTGCTGCGCAGGGTGCTCGTCAGGGAAGGGCCCTCCCGCGCCTACGTAAACGGTTCCCCTGTTCCCATCAAGTCCCTGCAAAACCTTGGTGAACTGCTGGTGGATATCCATGGGCAGCATGCACACCAATCGCTTCTTCGACGTGACCGGCAACGGGAGCTGTTGGACGAATACGGCGATCTGAACGGGTTGTGTCGTAGCGTGGGAGACACTTTCGCACAGTGGCGCGAGGTGTCGGCGCAGCTGGATGCGTTGCACCGGCAATCCCTGGAGCGTTCAGACCGGATGGATCTCCTGGAATACCAGGTCGGGGAGCTGTCCGCCCTGGCATTGGGTGAAGACGAACTCGACGCCCTGGAGCAGGAGCACCGGCGACTGAGCCACGCGGGACAGCTGATGCAGCAGTGCGGACTGCTGCTTGGGCTGCTCTATGACGAAGAGGACTCGACCCAGACCCGTCTGGCCCGCGCATCCAGGGTACTCGAGGAGATGAGCGGCCTGGATACCGGTCTTTCCGGCACCCTGGAAATGCTGGAGAACGCATCGATTCAGATCGGGGAGGCGGCAACCAATCTGCGCCATTACGCCGGGGACATCGAGGAAGATCCCCAGCGGCTGTTGCAGGTCGAGGCCCGCCTGGGCGACATCCAGGACCTGGCCAGAAAATACCGATGCCGTCCCGAGGAACTCAATCTCCGTCTTGATGCACTTCGTGGGGAACTGGACCAGCTCAACAGCGCGGGCCAACAATTGGGGGCGCTCGAGCAGCGCTCGGTGGAGCTTGGGATTGAATACCGGGGCAAGGCCCGGGAACTGCACGAACTGCGACTGAAAGACGCGGCCCGTCTGGAACGGGAGGTGACAGAAATCATACAGTCCCTCGGCATGCCCGAGGGCCGGTTTGGTGTTCTCATCGAGGCCCTGCCGGAGGAAAAGGCCGGGGCTTCGGGAATCGACAGGGTCGAGTTTCAGGTTTCGACCAATCCCGGTCACCCGCTGCAGCCCCTTGCCAAGGTAGCGTCCGGGGGCGAACTCTCACGCATGAGCCTGGCCATACAGGTGGCTACCATAAACTGCGGTCAGATCCCCACCCTGATCTTCGACGAGGTGGATGTCGGGATCGGCGGCGGTGTTGCCGAGATCGTCGGGCGCCTGCTCGCCCGGCTTGGCTCGGGAAGACAAGTGCTCTGCGTCACCCATCTGCCCCAGGTGGCGTCTCAGGGTCATCAGCATCTGCTGGTACAGAAATCTTCAAACGGAAAGGCGGTCACGACCTCGATAGAAAATCTGGAAGAGGA
>JAHEHQ010000018.1 GCA_024644505.1 Gammaproteobacteria bacterium | reverse complement strand
GATCCTGGCCCGGATCGATTCCGAACAGCACCAGGAGGCGATTCGCCACATAAACTATGCCTGGAAGGCGGAACAGCAGCACCGCATCAGTTCAGTAGCCTGCGTAGAGCGAAGCGAAACGTGGGTGGACATCTTTGCATGCTTCCCCGCGTTTCGCTTCGCTCTACGCAGGCTACCAGTTCGAATGGGGTAAGGGCGGTCGCTGATGGTAAGGCTACTATTTTTTCTTTGCCCTCGGATGGGCAGCATCGTAGACCCGTGCCAGGTGCTGGAAGTCCAGGTGGGTGTAGATCTGGGTGGTGCTGATGTCGGCGTGTCCCAGCAGCTCCTGTACGGCGCGCAGGTCGCCGGAGGATTCCAGGAGATGACTGGCAAAGGAGTGGCGCAGGAGATGGGGGTGAAGATGGTGAGACGCCCCCTGTTTGATGGCCCACAGCTTCATCCGCGCCTGTATGGTTCTGGGATGGATGCGCCCGCCGCGCCGGCTGACGAACAGCGCCGGTTCATCGGCGGCGGCTACGGCCTCTCTCACATCCAGCCAATGACGGATCGCCTGGATCGCCTTGCGCCCCACGGGCACCCGGCGGGTCTTGGCGCCCTTTCCCGTCACTTCCAGCGTACCCGGATCACCGGTCATATCCCGGCAATCCAGGGCCACCAGCTCCGCCAGGCGCAGGCCGCTGGAGTAGAAAAGCTCCATCATGGCGTGGTCCCTCAATTCCAGGGGGTTCTCCCCGGGCGCTGCGTCGAGCAATTGGCTGAGTTGGTCCGCATCCATGGTGGGGGGCAGGCGGCGCTGCACCTTGGGTGGCCGGATGCCCTGAACAGGGTTTGAATCCACCTCCCCCTCCCTCAGCAGGTAGTTGAACAGACTCCGGAGTGAGGAGAGCTCCCGCTGAATGCTCTTGCCCTTTATACCTCCGCGATGCCGCTGGGCGGCATAGAACCGGATCCGATGTGCATCGAGTTGGCCCCAGGTCTTTATCTGTTGCCCCATGCACCAGGCCCGTATACGTTCCAGGTCTCTGGCGTAGTTGCTCAGGGTATGGGGTGACAGGCGCCGCTCGTGACGGAGATGGCCGAGGAAGCGGTTCAGCCAGTTTTGCATAGGCTGATTGGCGGGCTATATGCCCGGTTCCGACACCACTTCCAGAGTCTTGCTGACGATCTCACCAAGGCGGGTCAGATAATCCGTGCCCATACTGGAGTGGAAGCGATTGGGACTGTGGCTGCCGAAGGCGAGCAGTCCCAGCAGCCCTTGGCCGCCGATAGGTATCAACGCCGTGGATCTTATGTCTTCGGCCTGGGGACCGAACAGGAAGTTCAGTTGGTCTTCGGAAAGACGGCCGCACCTCGGTTTGCCCCCGTCCAGAAATTCACGAAAGCCGTTTAACCCGGGATTGCTCTCCCGGTCCGACTCGGCAGCGGTGAAAAGGTGCAGCTCGACGGCCTCTGCCTCAAAATCATCGTGCAGCTTGTCCTGCAGCACGTCGACCACTTCGTCGAAATTGACGGTGTCGATCAGGGTCAGGGTGAGATCATGCAGGCGCCTGTTGAGCTCCGTATTCGCCCTGGCAATATTGATCAGCTCCTCGAGCTGTTTCTGATACTTCTGGGCCTCCTCTCGCAGGGTCCTGACCTGGCGCTCGATCAGGGATACCGCCTCGCCGGACTGGTGAGGCAGCTGCAGTTCCACCAGTAGCTCCGGATGGCGGTCAAAAAATTCGGGATGGGCCTTCAGGTGTTCGGCGACCGTCTGGTCCATACTCTCGTCTGGTCCAGATTGTGAAATCATATCTCTACCTTCCCCTCGTAAACGGAAACTGCGGGACCCTTCATCCAAACGGGTTCATTCTCACCCAGCCACTTTACCACAAGATCCCCTCCGGGAAGACTGACCTGCACCTGCGGCTCCAGCAGGCACTGAATGCTGCCGGCCACCACGGCAGCGCAGGCACCGCTGCCGCAGGCGAGTGTCTCGCCTGTACCCCGTTCGAAAACCCGCAGGCGAATCCGGGAACGGGAACAGATCTCCATGAAGCCCACATTGACGCGCTGGGGAAATCTCGGATGACGTTCCATCAATGGGCCGAGGGTTGCGACAGGGGCTGAATCAACCGAGGGGACGATCCATACGGCATGGGGATTACCCATGGAGACGGCGCCAATATGGATCGTCCCGCCGTCCACTTCAATGGGGTAGACAGCGTGGCGGTGATCGGCCTCGAATGGGATCAATCCAGGTTCCAGCACCGGCACACCCATATTGACCCGCACCTCACCGTCCGGCTCCAGATAAAGCCTGATACGCCCGGCCCGGGTGCCCACATCAATCGTCTGTTTGTCGGTCAGACCCTGGTCCCTGACAAACTTCGCAAAACAACGGGCTCCGTTGCCGCACTGTTCAACCTCCGAGCCATCGGCATTGAAGATCCTGTAGTGGAAATCCGTACCGGGCTCTCTGGCCGGCTCGATAAGCAGAATCTGGTCGCAGCCGATGCCGAACTGGCGGTTTGCGAGATGCCTGCACTGCTCCGCGCTGAGTTGCACCCGCTGATCGATGGCATTGAAAACCACGAAGTCGTTTCCCAGACCATGCATCTTGGTGAATTGGAGCATCATGTCCTCGCTGAATTTTCGATCATAGTGGCTTGGGCGGGAGCCGCTTTGCGTAGAGCACGTTAAAATCAGACCGCTTTGTCGTCTGTCAGGCTCTCCCGTCCGGGTGATGATCGCAACTGTCCATCACTTCTCTCATGAGTTCGAGTCTGCCCGTCTTATAGACTCTGAGTTTGGTGCGTTTCAACGCATTGCACCAGCAATTGAGGTTGGATGATCCACCCAGGTTTTCAATCTCCCCCCGGTATACGAGGAAACCGATCTGCTGTTCCCTGATGCCTTCACTATACGGATGATTTCGAAGCTGCCGCCGTCTCTCATATCCGGATACCAGTGCGATGAGCTTGTGTGCCGGAGAGGCGCCGATGTCATCAGCATTGCAGGTGACATCCTTCACTTCCACCAGGACTATTGACCTGGAGCCAAGCTGCTTGATCCGGTCGAAATATTCCCCGATCTCGGGCACATGCTGACAATAGTTTCCGCCGAGATAAAGTTTCCTGATCTGGCCGGAAGTCAGATCCCTCACTTTGATCTTCTCTGCATCGATGCCGGTATCGAGAGTCTCGAAGATATCGCGATTGATCCCGGTATAGGGGATGCTGGCATGCCTGCCGAAAAATACCCTGTCTTTGTCTCCTCCATGATAAACGATGAGATCACCGTGCTTGGTCTGTCTTACGTCAAACTCGAGAAAATTAAAATTTCTCCTTTGTTCCTGCAGGGGCGGCTTTCCATTCAGGCCTTTGAGGCCTGCCTCGAGGCATAGCAATGAATTTTCCGGCAGGTCCCCATAGGATTCGTCTTCACACCCACCTCTGTGGCCACCAAAATCATTGAACGCACGTTCCAAAGGAAGCCGTATTCGGCACTCCTGCGCGGTTCTGGAATCCCATGTTTCAGGTGTGATGGGCTCTTCTTTTTCCTTGAGCATGAGATTGCTGCAACCGGTCAAGAAAAGTCCCAACATCAGGATAAGGACAGACCAACTTTTTGTATGCTCGATTCGACAACGCAATGGCTTCGTCTTATTCATGGATTATGGCTTAGCATATTCTATAATTTTTAATGTCTTTTTTGAGCATCGGCAGACTCGGGCTTGAGTATGAGGGCTTTTTCACTGATTGGTGCTTATACGATATCATCAGATCGCAGCTTGGGATGGTCACCTTCCGGTTCCCCGTTGGCTAACAGATGCAAAAACCGTGATTTTGATAGCGAACTTGCTGGTAGTCTCACTGTTGTTGGTGGCGGGATGCGTCAGCACGCCTACCGGTACAGAGCAAAAGTTTGCCGCGCAAACCGAGGCAATAACCAGTCAGAGGCAGGAGGTGGTGAGGAGTGCACGCGCCATGGTCGGAACCCCTTACCTTTACGGCGGCGCATCCCCGGAAAAGGGATTCGATTGCAGCGGCCTGGTTCACTATCTTTATCTCCAGGCGGGCCGGGAGGTGCCACGGACTGTGTCACAGCAGAAAAAATTCGCCAAGCCTGTGAAACTGTCCGGTGTTCGACCCGGTGACCTGCTGTTTTTCGATACCCGCGCCGACGGCGGTCATATCGGCATCTATCTCGGTGAGGGACGATTTATCCATGCCCCCTCCACGGGAGGCAGCGTCCGTATAGATCGCCTGGATAACGCCTATTGGAGAAGCCGGGTGCTCGGGGCCGGTGGGGTTCCCGGGGTTTAGCCGAACCCCGGAAACGAATTTCAGCTACTCATCCTCAGTTTGTTCGCTGTTCTCGGGTTCAGGCTCGGGAAGATAGAGATCCCCTTTTTGTCCGCAAGCGCTTAACGCTGCCACCAGAACCAGGGTGAAGGCCAGCGTCGAGACAAGTATCCTGTGTCGACTTTGCATTGTCTTTGCTCGTTTTTCCAGGGGTACACCAGTATATCGGAACCGCAGGCTGATTTTCAGGCAGAGCGCTGTATTGCCATCTCCTGGTTCAGACGTATCTCCAGCCTGTGTTTGAGACTAAACAGTTCGGCAGTGGAGTAGGGATCTTCCCCTGGAATGCCTGACAGATCAAGGCCGGTGAGATAGATCGGGTAGGACTGGTGGCTCTTTCGCTGGGAAAGGATATATTCAGCCGCGAATTTGAAAAGATTCTTGCCATACTCCAGAGAACCGAATTCATGGTTACCGCAGATCAGCAGATAGGGCGCCCGATCGAGATCCAGGCTTTCGCCGATCAGGCGCACTTCCAGGTAGTTGTCCGGAAGCTGCCTGCTGGGGGGTGTCATGGTTTCCGAAGAAAAGCGTTCCCGGTGATCCCGTGAGAGCTTGTAGAACTCCGGGGCATCCAGCAGCAGGCGGTGCGTCGGGCTACCCGCCAGAAGGCCTCGCGTGAGGCGGATTCCATTGATAAAGCGCTGAAGGTGCAGCAGCAGATACTGGTCGTTCGCCGCCTCTATACGCTGGTGAAAAAGTGTCCCCTGTTCGTCGAGCACGTAGAGCAGTGTTTGACCCCGGTACCGGTGGTGGAATACCTGAATGATGTCTGGTCGGTTGAGTTCGTAGATACTTGGCAGGGGAGAGCCCTGTAGTGCCATCGGGTCAATGGTCAGCCCCCGGTACTCCCGCTGGACTTCGCCCAGCAACCCGAAGAGATCCTCATCCAACACCAGGGATTCATGGACGAAGCTGTCCTGTTCCCGTTGAATGATGTAGTGGATGTTATCCGCCTGCAACAGATAACGACTGTTCAGCCCCTTACCCTCGACTCCGAAGTTGCGGCAGACATCGTTGAAAAGCCTCTCCACCCTGCGTGCTATTCCGTATGAACGCACAGAAGAGAAGCTGTGTGCCGTTACTTCAGGCGGGGGGTCTTCAGAATCTGTCAACAATGCCAGGCGCAGGTAGTCGCACAGGGCGTCCAGCAGGCCGCAGGTCCCTTCCCGGTTCAGTACCAGGGTTTCTCCCCAACTGGTGGTGATCAACTGTTCGAGATTCACCACCAGGTTTGTGTGGAACGCCCCAAAACTCAGGGGATCGCTTCGATTGCTGGTTATCTGTTTGCCCAGCCTGGACAGATGCGCCATGGGATCGACGCCCGTGTTGATGAACAGGGTGCAGACCGTCGCATGAGCCGGGGTGGCAAGCTGGTGTATCGGGATCTCCATCCGGGCAGGATCCGGATATACATTGCGAAGGACACCCAGGATAGCCTGCAGTTCCCGCTTGGCTGTGGGGCAGTCATCCGGGTAGAGATAGATGATGCTTCCCCGGTCCAGCACCCGGTTGAAATGACACCAGGTCAGCATCTCGACCAGACCCAGGGTGTTCTTGACAGGCGTTTTTTCCCTGGCCAGATCGTCGTCGATCCCTCCCATGTAAAGACACCAATTGGATTCTCCGCCGGAGGTTCGGGTGAAGTGGAACGAGGCCCTTTCCGCCACCAGATCCCTGGATATGCCGGGATTGATGCTGTCGATCTTTCCGGGTCGTTTCTCCAGGGCCGTGTAAAGCTTGCGTCCGAGAAGCCTGAGTTCTTCCGAACTGATGTTGCTGCTGTCCGCATAGGTACGGGCAAAATCCATGAGTAGCCGATAGCTGCGGGTCAGTTCCTGCACCAGGGTGTTGCGTTCTTCGAAGACCCGCTCGATCTCCCAGTGGTCTCTGGCATCCAGAACGGTCAGCTCCCTGATGCCCCAGCCCCACTCCCGGGTCAGTTCTTTGAGCAGCCGACGCTGCCAGCTGTCGGGCCTGCCGGTATTGTTAAGGGTGAGGTGTTGATCCACCTTGAAGTAGAAACACCGCCGGGCCAGTTCCAGCCGCTGTGGTTCGCTTCGGCTGATCAGATATTGTTCGACCCTGCGGTACATCATCACGTAGGGGTCCAGATCCACCATGTCCACATTACCGGCATAGATGGCGGTTTTTGACTCCTGGCAGAGCCAGTGGATATGGGGGTAATCCAGGGCATACGCTTCGATCAGCAGCAACTTGAGTATGGTCTTGTAAGGAGAACTGATGCCTTTGAAAAGCTGCCAGTGGGCGGCACCGAAAAACTCATCGGCGGGCAACTGCTCGAGCCCGCCGAAATCGATGCAGTCATACCGGTTTACGAATCGCTTGTGCAAAAGCATCTCGGCGAACTCGCTGTAATTGGCCTCCTCTTCCGGGGGAACCAGCCACCACAGGGGATAACGACCCGCCAGCAGCACGCCTGTGCGATAGAACTCTTCCAACAACAGACCGACCTGGGTGCTACCACTGCTATCATGGGAGAGCGCGTCCCGCTCTCCCCTGCGGAAGGCCTCCGCATCGATTATGAACACGTGGAGTTCCAGGTTGAACTCCCGGGCCCATCGCTCGATCTTTGCGGCTTTTGCGCCGAGCGCCTTCAAGGCACCGGGGGTGAGTTTGGGATCCCGGCAGAGCCAAAGGTCGAAGTCACTGCCGGACGTGTGTGCGATGCTGCCGGTGCTGCCCATCAGGTACAAAGCCTGTACCGGATAACGCCGCTTTGCCCGCTTCTTGTATTCGAAGCTTCGGCTGAATTTTCTGGCCACTCTCAACAGGTTTTTGCCGGGCCTGAAATCCGGAATACCGGCGGGTGTGTCGCTTCCAGCGAATCCGGGCAACGTCGGGTGGTTGATATGAAACAGCAAGGGGAGCAGGGTAATGAGATCGCGCTGCCAGGGCAGCAGTTCACCCTCGATGCGGCGCAGCCGTTCCCGATGAACAGCCGAAAATCGCCGGCGAATCTTGAGGAGTTCCTTTCGTCCTATACCGTCCTTGTAACCTACCGCATCAGCCATCTCTGATTTTTCTGCGATCGGTGGTTCAGGGCCCCGGCAGGTTACTGCCCCGGCAGTGTAACGGCGTTGAGTTCCTTGACAGCCCGTTCCATCAATGCCCTGGGGTCGTTGCCCTTCTCCCATTCGGCAATACCGTAGAGCAAGCTCAGCTGCCTTCCGGCACTGACACCGGTCGGGAGGTTCTCGGAGAACCAGTCCTGAATGTTGCCGAGCATCTCGATGCCGTCCTGTGCCTTGGTCTCGGGCAGAATGATGAAGAAATGGCTGTGATCCCAGCGGGCAATCAGGTCAGCCCAGCGCAGCCTGTCGCGCAGGCACTGGCTGGTTGCCAGAATGATCTCGTCACTGAACTCGGTATCGGAGTCCAGTGCGTCCTGGAGTTTGATTACCACGAGACTGAGCGGATTCTGGTAGCGTCTCGAACGGGTCACCTGTGCGCTGAGCGCCTGCTGCAGAGCCCGTTGATTTGCCAGTCCGGTCAGTTCGTCCGTGATGGTGAGTTCTTCGATCTGCTGGCTCAAACGCAGATTTTCCTGACGCAGTTCCGTGGTCTCCGTAACATCCTCGAAGAAGCGCACCAGGCTGCCGTTATCGATCTTTACGGGATTGCTGCAGCGAAGCCAGCTCTCCCTGCTCAAACCGGGGCCGGAAAGGTGTATTACGCCCTCGCCGTTGAGAAGGTCGCGGCATATCGGCGGCGATAGGTTTTCCCGGGTGTGGCCCAGCAGCTGGCCCGGGGATATACCCAGCATCTGTTCAAGGGCTGGATTCAGCTGTTTGATGACCCCGGAGTCGTCCTGTACCAGGATGCCGCTGGGGCATTGCATCAGGCATTCATCCGTAATTTCGATGTTTTCGCTCAAGATTGGCTCCTCGTTCAATCAGTTGCGTCCAGGGTACGCAGTTTTCAGCGGCCTGAATCGGTTGAATCTTTAGCCCACATATCTTACCGGTATCCGGAAATTCAGGATGACATGTGGGGCATGGATGGCTATTTTTAATGGTTAAGTCGTCCAGTGCAAAACCGGTAAGGAAAGATGACCTCAATCATTTTGGTGGAAAAGAGAGATTACGAGCCCGGCCGGCCGCTGTGGCAGCGGGTACCCACCCGTGACGCGGAAGGCAGATACCTGAATGATTTCATGATGTTGATCCCCAAGCTCAGTCGTTGGCCAGAGGTGCGTCGGGCCCAGGTGTTCGAGAAATTGGATCGGGTGTTCGCGGAATTCGAGGAGGAGGTGGTCTTTGCGGATCTGAACCTGAAGCTGAATCTGTTGTGGATCAGCATGCGAAAGTGCCCTTCCGGTTGTCTGGGACTCGCCGCGGCGATCAGGGAAAGGATTCCGGAAGCCGTGCTGGTGGCAAGCCAGGCCGAGGTCATGGCCGGAAGGGCAGATGCCTCGCGACGCGGCGGCGGGGGTTGGAGGGGCAGGCTTTTTGCGCTGATTCCTCCGATATCGCCCGGTCAACGGTGATGATCACTCCTCGTCCCCGTATTCGGAGGCCCGCCTGGCATCGCCGTATACCCGTTCGACCGGATACCGCCGCTCGTTGATCAGGATCTTGCGGTTGGCCGCGTCCAGGAGATCA
This sequence comes from Gammaproteobacteria bacterium, assembly GCA_024644505.1. Classification (GTDB taxonomy): domain Bacteria; phylum Pseudomonadota; class Gammaproteobacteria; order Chromatiales; family Chromatiaceae; genus JAHEHQ01. The sequence goes on along the minus strand of JAHEHQ010000018.1, from coordinate 5,944 downwards.
ATGTCCAGGCGTTCCGCCATACGGACCAGGTAGATCAGGATATCCGCCATTTCCAGCGTCACTTCCTCCCGTTTCCCGGCCGGAAGATGAAGACTCTGCTCCCCGGAAAGCCACTGAAAATGCTCCACCAGCTCCGCGCACTCAGCGATCAGTGCCATGGACAGGTTTTTGGGGGAGTGAAACTGCTCCCAGTCCCGGGCCCTGGCGAAATCCCGCAAGCGCCGGCTGAGTGATTCCAGGCTGTCTTCAGTCATCAGCCAATCTTCGGCGCGCTTTTTCGATGGCATACCTGACCTGCTCAGGGGCTGTGCCACCGATGTGGTTGCGAGCCTGTACGGAACCCTCCAGGGTGAGCACCTCGAACACATCGGCTTCGATTTTGTCGGAAAACCCCCGCAGCTGTTCCAGGGAGAGATCGGAGATGTCGCAGTCCTCCGCCACACACAGGGCCACCGCGCGGCCCACCGCCTCGTGGGCGTCCCGGAAAGGTGTGCCCCGGCGGACCAGGTAATCGGCCAGGTCGGTGGCAGTGGCGAAACCCCGGGTGGCGGCTGAGCGCATGTTGTCCCGGTTACAGCGCATGGCGGGGATCATGTCGGCAAAAACCTTCAGTGAACCCTTTATGTTGTCCACGGTGTCGAACAGGGGCTCCTTGTCCTCCTGATTGTCCTTGTTGTAGGCCAGGGGCTGGCCCTTCATCAGGGTCAACAGGGCCATCAGATGGCCGAAAATCCGTCCACTCTTGCCCCGGATCAGCTCCGGTACGTCCGGGTTCTTCTTCTGCGGCATGATGGAGGAGCCGGTACAAAAGCTGTCTGACAGCTCAATGAACGCAAACTGCGCCGAAGACCAGATGATGAGTTCTTCGGACATGCGAGACAGATGCATCATGATCAGGGCGGCGGCGGCGGTGAACTCGATGGCGAAATCCCGGTCTGCCACCGAGTCCAGGGAGTTGTCCCCGGGGCGTTCGAATCCAAGCAGATCCGCGGTGTATTGGCGGTCTATGGGATAGGTTGTGCCTGCCAGGGCGGCAGCGCCGAGGGGCATGATGTTGACGCGCCTGTTGCAGTCCGCCAGCCGTTGCCGGTCCCGCTCCAGCATCTCGAACCAGGCCATCATGTGATGACCAAAGGTAATCGGCTGAGCCGTCTGCAGGTGTGTGAAACCCGGCAGTATGGTATCAGCCTCCCGCTCGGCAATGTCCAGCAGTCCATGCTGCAGCTTTTCGATGGCGGCGCGAATCAGTACTATCTCGTCTCTCAGCCACAAACGGATGTCTGTGGCCACCTGGTCATTGCGTGAGCGGCCTGTATGCAGCCGCTTGCCGGCATCCCCGATCTCGGCAGTGAGGGCGGACTCGATATTCATATGCACGTCTTCGAGCTTAGTCGACCAGCTGAATTCGCCGGATTCTATACGCTCCCTGATACGCTCCAGCCCCGATGTGATACTGTCGCATTCGTCTTGTGTCAGGATGCCGCAGCGCCCAAGCATGGTGGCGTGGGCGATGGATCCCTGAATGTCGTAGCGGTAGAGCCGGCGGTCGAAATCAACGGAAGCGGTGAAAGCCTCCACGAATGCGTCGGTGGGTTCGTTGAACCGGCCCGACCAGGGTTTGGATTCACTCATTTACAGGGGTTCCCGCCCGCGTTGGACTAAAGCGATCAGTTAATAAAAAACGATTATGATCCGATACTACGGTCGAGTAATTGTAACAGGAATACGGGTGGCCACAGAGTCTGACGAACGAATGCTGGAAACGAAGCAGGGTACAAAGGACAGGCAGGTGCGAGCCTTCTTTCTGCCCAGTTTCTGCAGCATTCGCATGGTGTTCGCGGTGGTGATCACCGCTGAGCTGCTGGCTGTTGTGCTTACGCTCGGGTCAGCGAGGCCGTGGGCTGTTTTTCCGACCGAGCTTAGCCTTTTGTCTCTCTATGTTCAGTGGATCGCCCTCAGCGGCGCCGCCGTACTCTGTGCTGCCGGCCCCTGGCTGCGCCGGCTCAGTAACGGTTTGGCCGGTTTCCTGGCCTGGCTCGTGCTGCTGCTGGTAACCCTGGTGGTCGCGTTCACCGTCACGCGGTTCCTTGGGGACGTTGTCAACACCGGCGAACCCCTTGCTTTTGTGCTCAGAAGCCTGGGCATATGCGCCATCGTCAGTGCCCTTACCCTGCACTATCTCTACCTTCAGTATCTGTGGCGCCGGCAGGTGGAGGCGGAGGCCCAGGCCAGATTTCAGGCACTGCAGTCCCGCATTCGTCCCCATTTCCTGTTCAACAGCATGAATACCATCGCCAGTCTCACCCGTTCCGACCCGGGATTGGCGGAGGAAGCGGTACAGGATCTCTCCGATCTGTTCAGGGCGAGCCTCTCGGACAGTGATCGAACCTCGACCCTGGGGGAAGAACTGGATCTGGCCAGGGGGTATCTGCGCATCGAGAGCCTGCGTCTCGGGGATCACATGCGGGTGGTCTGGGACCTTGAGTCCCTCCCGGAAGAGGCGCCTATGCCGGCTCTGCTGTTGCAGCCGCTGCTGGAGAACGCGGTGAACCACGGCATAGCCCCCGCCTCGAATCCGGGCACCATCAGTATCACCGGTCGTTACAGGCGCAACCGGGTCAACCTCGGCATTCGCAACAGCCTTCCGGGACCGGATACCGAAAGCAGGCACAAGGGCAACCGGATGGCACTGGAGAATATCGGGGAACGCCTGCAGGGCTTTTTCGGCGATCAGGCGTCCCTTGGCACCGGGGTGGTCGATGGCGAACACCAGGTGAGGCTGGTCTTTCCGTACCCGCTGAATGATGAATGAACATCTGCGAAGAGTTTCTGATCCCTATGGATATCATTCCCGGTACCTTGGAATCGAGGTTGATGACGCTCTCGAGCTCACTTAACAGACAGTGATTAGATTCACTACAACCACCGGACCGAAGATATTGATCTTGGGTTGCTGTTCGGCGAGGGGGAAACCTTGTGTATTGATTGCATCCACGAGCCGCAGTGGCTCTGTTAATCCTCTCGAACTCGTACATTTTCCTCCATGGTCTATGCTTCCTTCTGGAGTGAAGAACAATTTCAGATGTTAGATTTTTTGCATTAGGCTCTGCCGCTCCCAGAGATGTTTCCCAATAGATAGATAAAGAGTGCATCTACAGATGGTCATGAGAACAACTCATTCTCATAAGAAGAGGAGATGAACTATGGGTATGCATATCACGCTTGTGAATTTCACAGATCAAGGAATCCGAAACGTGAAAGAATCACCGGATCGGTTCGAAGCATTCAAGGTCCTCGCTGAGCAGATGGGCTTATCCGTTGTGGGTGTTTACTACACAGTCGGGCACTATGACATGGTGGTGATTATTGAAGGGGATGATGAAACTGCCACTTCTGCGCTTCTGAAAGTGGGCTCTCTTGGGAACGTGAGGACGGAAACAATGCGAGCCTACTCTGTGGATAATATGAGAAAACTTGTCGGGAGTTTGTAGCTTTTACCTTTTCTGGCTGAGAACAATCGCACTTACCGGGTTGTTTCTTTTTGTGAATCAAAAACAGAAACACGGACAAATACAAACTGTGCAGGTGCCAAGCGGTCCTTTGACTGCGGGGAAGACAACCAGTCAGTGAGCGGATTAAAACGGGGTTTCGAAGGAGATTAGGCGGACGTTTCTATGATGCACCGCATTAGTTTCTACCCGGTCACAACCAGCCCCCTTTAGAAAACAATAATAAACCCCGCCAGGGCGAACCGTAGCGGGGTAACAATCGTGAAATGCTGAATAGTCAGCTTAGACCCACTAGCGTCTTCGTCAATGCCTCTTGGCAGGCAATCCAGTCATGTAGGCCATGATATCGGCAGCCACTTCAAAGGGTAAGGCCCGTAGTGCGGGCATCTCTGAATCTGGCTGGCCATTGAGTATTTTATGCATTACTTCCCAGGGATTACCCATCTGAGCCCCAAATGGCTTCATTTCTTTTGGGGATAGACCATCTTTACCGTGGCACTTGGCACAGATGGTGTTGTAGTAAGCTTCTCCTTTTGCCTTGTCACCCTTAGGTGATTTACTAGACCGGTCGATGTATTTATCCATATTGATCTGGCCTTTGCTCACGAAAAGTGCAAGATCCTGAAAATCCTCGTCACTCATTTTCCCGGCATATCCATGTGTTTTATCTTTTAATATGGAAATTATTTGATCCGTATTAGCATCCATTTTTCCTTGAATACCAATAATACCGGTAGCATGGCTTCCACTGGCATAGGCGCCGTCTTTCCCATGGTAATCCCAACCATGGCACTCTTTGCAGCGCCAGTTACTACCCGGTTTTTCAGCATATTTCTTATCTGATGGATAGGCGGGGTGGGGTGTTTCCGGCTTCCCTTGCTCCAGCACCTCATACCATTTGTCGTATAGCATGCCACCCCTGGCGATATGAGATTCGATTTCTGCAGCGCTCACAAAACCTGTATATCCGCAGATAAGCAACGTTCCCACGGATAATCCCAACCACCACTTACGACTTACCGCTTCTACGCCACGATATTTGTCTATTTTTCGCATTACTTCATCCTCTCCCATGCTTTGTTGTTGTATGCCGATTTTTATCAGCACCTTGCTACCGAACCTAAATAACAGCCAGTCATCGAATTGCAGTTAAAGTAAGAAACTTTACTCAATTATTCTACATAAAAATTCTTCGCGCCCCCTAAAAGATTTTTGAAATCGTGACTCTGAGTACAGAAAAAAGTTATCTCAGTAAGTTTTACACAGTAAGGAAAGGTCGGCTGTGGGTCGTGAGCCGCCTATTGCAGTGTGCAAATGAAGGTCTGGTTACGGGAATTGAAGCCTGAAATCAGAAAGCGGTCATGAAGATCGGCTGATGCGATGCCGGAAAACTGGGCCAGGAACGGACCTACACCAAACACTAATAAACCCCGTCAGAGCGAATCATGACGAGGTTGGGGAAAGGATCCTCAGTTTCTGTTATGCGGCTATCTTAGTGCGATGCTGTCTGCAGCCGGTACCGGCCAGGCCGAAAAACATCCAGAAAATGAACTGTATATACTTCGATGCTTTACTTGGCGGTATAGCTGAACTTCTGGCCAGCGACACTGGCTTCGGCCATAGCCCCGCCCTTGGTAATGGTGTAGGTGGCCATGCCTTTGTCGTAACCACCGCTCGCGACATCGGCGTTGTTCTTACCGCCACTGGCGGCGGCACGACTGCCAGTGGTGCTGGCTGTGGCACCAGCCGCAGCGGTGAGTGCAGTAACCTGGGCCTCGGCTCCAAACTCAAAGTTACCACTGGTGAATTCACTCAGTGCACGTTCGTCCTCGAAGAAGATAACCTGGCTGTACCCGGTCGCACCGATCTGGAAGCCAATGCTGGCCTGGGTCATGGATGTATCACCTACATGCTTTCCACCCTGATATACACGACCATCGCCGTAGGCTCCCCCGACGACAAAGCCAGCCTTGCCAATAGTGGGGAACAGCGCGTAACCGTAGGCAGACGTAAACATGTTGGAGATACCGGCATCCTCGAACATCTTCCTGGTGTCCGAGTACTCATCCGCCAGTGCAGCAGCGAAAGGCAGGGAGAGCAGCAGGGTGAGCATTGTGATGCGTAGGATTTGCTTCATGATTCGTTTCCTTATGGTGAGTCTGAAAGAGAACTGTATTCTTCTTGTATCTGAGATTCAATACAAGATTGAGAGCGTGTGGTTGTCTACACCCAAGGCATAAATACCTATCCATTGTCACCCGCGACAATAGTTTGGAAAGGGTGTGTGCCGTGATAAGGCGGCGTTTTCCATTAGGAAAGCCCCACCCGGCGATTTCGCTCCAGCCGGAAGCAATCGGAGCAATTATGGAGGTAACGAAATAGCTGAAGCCTTCGATGTAACGGATCACTTCAGGTGATCGAGCGAGTGTGCAGGC